>JAKSDN010000350.1 GCA_022360075.1 Kiloniellales bacterium
CATGATGCGCAGCCGCACCAGGCGTCCGTCGCGCACCAGGCCGCGGGTCAGAACCCACGACAACATGCGGATATCGATGTTGCCGCCGCAGATCACCGCCCCGACCTTCTTGCCGGCGAAGCGCTCGGGCTCGGTCATCAGCGCGGCCACGCCCGCGGCGCCCGCGCCTTCGGCCACGATCTTCTGCTGCTCGACCAGCGCGACCACGGCGTCCTCGATAGGCCCTTCATCGACCAGCAGAATGCTCTCCACCTCTCGCTCGATGATCTCGCGTGTCAGCTTCCCGGGGTTCTTCACCGCGATGCCGTCGGCCAGCGTTTGGCCGCCCGACGTCGGCTTGCGATTTTCGATGGCCTGAGACATCGAGGGAAAGAGCGTCGCCTCGGCGCCGAATATGCGGATCTCCGGCCGGATCGATTTGGCGGCGATGCTGACACCAGAGATCACGCCGCCGCCGCCGATCGGCACGACGATGCAATCGAGCTCCGGCTGGTCTTCCAGCATCTCCAGGCCGATCGTTCCCTGACCGGCGACGATGAGAGGATCGTCGTAGGGATGCACGAAGGTCAGGTTCTCCTCCGCGGCGATCTCACGCGCGGCCACCGCGCTGGCGTCGAGCGTGTCGCCGACCAGGACGACCCGGGCGCCGAAGCTGCGCGTGCGCTCGACCTTGGTGAAGGGGGCGAACTCCGGCATCACGATCACCGAGGGAATGCCGAGGCGCTGGGCGTGGTAGGCGACGCCCTGGGCGTGATTGCCCGCGGACATGGCGATGACGCCGTTGCGGCGCTGCGCCTCGTCGAGGCTCTTCAGCTTGACCAGGGCGCCGCGGTCCTTGAAGGAGCCCGTGACCTGCTGGCTTTCGAGCTTCAGGTAGAGCTCGCAGCCGAGCGACTGGCCCAGGCGGGACGCCGGCACCAGGGGTGTCCGCACGACCTCGCCGGCGATGGTCGCCCTGGCCTTCTCGATGTCTTGAATCGTTACGCTCATGGTCGCCCCCGCCGCTCGTTTTGCCCCATCTTGCCACCGCGGGAGGCTGGGATACTAGTGGTCCAATTCCGACACTTGAGTCCGATGGAATTGGATCAAGTGTCGACCAGTATTGGGCCCAAACAAAGAGTGACCTGGCGGGGCGGCCCGACATTCCGGGATCGGAATGTCGGAGTCGTACCACTAGGGCTTCGGCAGCAGGCGCAGGCGGTCGTCTCGCTGCAAGCCGATGCCGTCGAGCGGTAGAGAGAGCCCATCGCGCCAGGGCTCGGCGAAGCGGCCGTAGTGGCGCGACAGCGGGTTGCCCGATTGTCCGATGGCGATGATGAATTCCGAGTCGTCCAAGTCGTCCAGGTCGAAGAGCGCGCGCAGCCCGGATCCGTGCACATGGCTGAAGCGCTTGCGCGGGTCGCGCGTGAAGGTCGCGCCGCC
>JAKSDN010001306.1 GCA_022360075.1 Kiloniellales bacterium
CGACTACGCCATGGCCGATCGGATGATGAGCCGGCTCGACGCGCTCGAAGCCAATGCCGAGGTGCGCGCCGTGATCCTGACCGGGTCGGGCGAGAAGGCCTTTTCGGCCGGCGCCGATATCCACGAGTTCTCCCAAACCGTTCTGAAGGGTGGCGAGACGGCGGAGCGGGACTTCGTGCGCCGTGGCCAAGCCATGACGGCACGCTTGGAGGCCTTCACCAGGCCGGTCATCGCCGCGGTCAACGGCTTGGCCTTCGGCGGCGGCTGCGAAATAACCGAGGCGGTCCATCTGGCCGTGGCCAGCGAAAACGCCGTCTTCGCCAAGCCAGAGATCAAGCTCGCCATGCCACCGACCTTCGGCGGCACGCAGCGCCTGCCCCGCCTTGCCGGGCGCAAGCGGGCGCTGGCGTTGCTGCTGACCGGCGATAGTTTTTCGGCATCGCACGCGCTCGAGATCGGCCTGGTCAACGAGGTCGTGCCACACGCGGCGCTGATGCCGCGCGCCCGCGCGCTGGCCGAACGCATCACGCGCCATGCGCCACGGGCGGTCGCGGGGATCCTCAAGGCCGTGACGCGCGGCCTCAACATGACCATCGACGAAGGACTCCGCGTCGAAGCCGAGCAGTTCGGCCGCCTCGTCCCCAGCCACGATCTGCACGAAGGCCTCGAGGCCTGGATCGAGCGGCGCTCACCCGTCTTCGTCGGCCGTTGAGCCGAGCGCGGCTTGAATCCAGTCACGGAAGGCGACCACCTCGCGCCACCCGAAAGCCTCGCGGCCGGCGGTCAGCCAATAGCCAGTCCGCACGCGCCGCGGCGGGCCGAGCACGGCGACCAGCCGTTCCGCCGCCAGGTCGGCATCGATCAGCGGCAGGCGGCCGATCGCCACCCCCGCGCCTTGTGCGGCCGCATCCAAAGCCATGTCGATCGTGTCGAAGCGCAAGCCCTGAACCGCGCCGAAGCCGAGACCTTCGACGCCGGCTGCGCTGGCCCAGGCGGCCCAGTCCTCGGAGACGCTGGAGACATGCAAGAGGGTCTGATCCACGAGATCCCGGGCCATGCCGATGCTCTCCGCCAGACGCGGCGCACAGACCGGCACGAGTGACTCGACGCCAAGACAGACGGCCTGCAGCCCCGGCCAGTCGCCCTGCCCCATGCGGATCGCCAGGTCGAGGCTCTCGCGCGGGAAGTCGACCTGGCGGTGTGAGATGTCCAGCACGACCTCGATGTCGGGATGGCTTTCCTTGAACGTGGGCAGGTTGGGGATCAGCCAGCGCTTGGCGAAGCTGGGCGCGACCGAGACCGAGAGCCGGCCGCTCGCCCGCCGCCCCGGCAGCGCCTCGGTCGCCGCGGCCAGCTTCTCCAAGGCCTCGCGCACGCCCGGCAGGTAGCCGTCCCCGGCCTCGGTCAGGACCAGACCGCGCGGCCCGCGGTCGAAGAGGGCGACGCCCAGCCAATCCTCCAGGGACTTGATGCCATGGCTGACCGCGCTCGGCGTCACGTTCAGCTCCTCCGCCGCGAGCTTGAAGCTCAAATGCCGCCCAGCGGCCTCGAACAGGCGCAGAGCATTCAATGGTGGCAAGCGGAAGGACATGGAAGATCGAGTCTGATGTCCCGGGGGCTCTTGCGTTGTCTTAGAGTCTGACTCGAAAAGAATCCCGTGATATCAGAGCGTTGCCATACTTCATTTGTCATCACCGGACTTGATCCGGTGATCCAGTGTGGCGCCTGGATCAAGCGACGTCTGGATTGCCGGATCCAGTCCGGCAATGACAAGTGAGGAGGGATTTCTCTTCAAGCTCTTGTTCCAAAAAAGGACCATTTTCGGTCAGACTATTAGACGGTTTCTCGACACAGATGAACACAGATAGACACACATTGCTTTATTGCCCTGAAACGCAGAGGCCACTCAAGCATGTTCAACTAATACTCGATTTCATCTGTGTTCATCTGTGCCAAATCAATCACTTTCTACGAGGCGACAGACCTAAGGTCACGTGAAAACGAGCCCGTCCCGGGTACCTCCACGCTTCTCTTTTTGACACGGATGAACCCGGATGAACACGGATGTACGGGGCGGGCTCGACATCCGGGTTCATCCGGGTTCATCCGTGTCAAATCTCCTTTCCGAAAATGCGCATGGCGCCGCAGAGGTTCCACCTCCCCTAGACCGGGATTGCGAAAGCGCCTAGCCTTACTCGCTACACGCAAGGCTCGCCGCCATGACGCGGGCC
>JAKSDN010001051.1 GCA_022360075.1 Kiloniellales bacterium
CCAGCGAGGCGGAGAGGCCCAGTTCCTCGGCGATGTCGCCGGCGGGAATCTCGCGCTCCATGCAGACCACCACGATCGACAGACGGGTCGGATCCGCCAGCAGCCCGAAGGTCTCGGCCAGTTGGGCAGTCTGGTCCGGAAACAATTCAACGCCCGGCATGACTGAACAATTAAACGATTGTTCAAGTGTTGTCAATCAGATTTGGTCAAGCACCTCTTTCTGCCGCACATGACTGGGCGCTGCTGACGCCGGAGCACGCGGCTGATGGCTTCGGGATAATAGGGGGCAGTCCAATCCTATTTTTTCCCCTCCACCGGACGCGGCTTCCGCGGCCGGCCCGGCCGGCGAGGGCGCAGCGGCCGGCCCAGGCGGCGCTCCAGCGCCTCGAGCCAGTCCTCAGTACCGAGGGGCCGGCCGGTGCTCTGGTGGCGCTCAAGGCGCCGCCGCATGCCGTCCTCGATCCCGCTCTCCAGGAAGCTGTCCCAATCGCCGACCCGCTCCAGCAGCGGCCTGACCTCCACTAACCTGTCATCCTGGCCCGCCAGATGGGCCTGGACCGATGACCAGGCCCAGTCCTGCGGCCGCTTCGCGAGACCGGCGGCGACCGGATTGAGCGCCAGATAGCGCGCGCAATGGATCAGATGGGTCTCGTCCATGGCGAAGGAGTGAAAGCGCTCCTGCCAGAGATGCCCGCTCCAGCCTTCGCGCCGATTGACCCGCCGCGTGTAGCGCCGGTGCGCCTCACCCAGGGCCGCGCGCAGGCCGTCCTCGTCGCTCGGCACCAGGATCAGGTGCACGTGGTTGGGCATCAGGCAGTAGGCCCAGACCGCGGTGCCGGCCTTTGCCGCCCATTCGCCCAGCAGCGCCAGATAGGCGCGGTAGTCGGCCTCGCCGAAGAAGACCGGCTGGCGCCGGTTGCCGCGCTGGGTGACGTGATGCGGGGCACCGGGCACGACGATGCGGGCGAGACGGGCCATGGTCGGAGCTTAGCACGGCCTCTGGGAAATTAGTATACTGTCCCCGTAAAAAGGGGATTGCGCAAAAGAAATGCCCCGTCGCTAGGACGGGGCAAGTTGAACAGGGAGGCTTCACGTCTGGGAGACGTAGGGTCCGAAGACCCTGGTATCCGGGCCTTGCACCCGGATCGGGGTTCCGATGGATGCCCATCGGGAAACTCGGGGATGCTGCGACGCAGCATCGATGTCTAGAAGATAAGCGCGCCCCGAAAATTGTCCATGGCCATTTCTCGAACCGAGCTATGCGGCAAATGCATGGCTTTCTCGGCTTAGGCGCGATGGCATAGTTCTCTGAAAAATAAGAGAAATCGAAACCGTCCCTCGGCCGGATCGGGCTCCGCCCGAGGCGCTGCGGTTGGCCTCAGAACTTGGACTGGGCGATCTTCCTGAGTAGAAAATCGCGAAAAACCGTCACCCTCCGGGTGGTGCGGAGCTCCTCGGGATAGACAAAATAGGCATCGATCTGCGGTCCCTGGAGCTCGGTCAGGACGTGGACCAGGTCGTTCCTGTCCTGGACCATGAACTCCGGCAGGGCCCCCAGCCCGGCGCCGGACTCGACCGCGCGCATGACGGCGTAGGTGTTGTTCACCGTCATGGCCGGGGTGCGCATGCTCGAGGAATCGCGTCCTAGCCGCAGCAGCCAGTTGACGTCGGGCACCGGCGGCTTGGTGTCGTCGCCGTAGACCACGATGCGGTGCTGATCCAGATCCTCGACCGACTTCGGCATGCCGCTCGCCTTGATATAGCTGGGCGAGGCGTAGACGTGCATGTGCACGGTCAGGAGGTGGCGCTGGATCAGGTCGGCCTGGCGCGGCGGGCTCAGCCGCACCGCCACGTCGGCCTCGCGCATGGAAAGGTCGAGTTCCTTGTCGGCGAGGATCAGGTGGACCTCGATCTCCGGATAGACCTCGATGAACTCGCGCATGCGCGGCGCCAGCCAGGTCGAGCCGAAAGCCACGGTGGTGGTGATCTTGAGCGGTCCCTTGGGCCGGTCCTTGCTCTCTGTGAGCTGGGCCTCGGTCATGGCGAGCTTGCCGAAGACGTCGTGGGCCGTGCGGTAGAGCAACTCGCCCTGCTCGGTCAGAATCAGGCCGCGGGCATGGCGATGGAACAGCGGCACCCCCAGGCTTTCCTCGAGAGCGCTGATCTGCCGGCTGACCGCGGACTGGCTCAGGTTGAGCTGCTCGCCAGCATGCGTGAAGCTGCCCGCTTCGGCGACCGCGTGAAAGATCCGCAGCTTGTCCCAGTCCATCATGTTCCGACGTTGTTCTCTTCGAATGACAGGTCTAACAGCGGGCTTCCCGGTGGCAATTCCGGGCCCGGCATCGACCAGTGAGCTGGATGAGGCCCCCGAGGCCGAATTCGATTCGCCGCCGATTATAGGTGGCGATGCGACAAAAGTCTTTCCAGTCCCTTGGGCCAGTCCCTTGGGCCAGTCGCCGATGAGACTTACTGCGCCGCCTGGGCTTCCGCCGACTCCAGTTCGGCCAGGAACTTCTCCGCCTCCAGGGCGGCCATGCAGCCCATGCCGGCGGCGGTCACCGCCTGGCGATAGACCTTGTCCTTGACGTCGCCCGCGGCGTAGACGCCCGGCACGTTGGTCGCGGTCGAGTCGGGCTCGGTGATGATGTAGCCCTCGCCGTCCATCTCCAGCTTGTCGCGGAAAAGCTGGGTCGCCGGATCGTGGCCGATCGCGATGAAGAGGCCGTCGATCGCCAGCTCGCGGGTCTCGCCGCTGCGGGCATGCTTGATCCGCAGCGCGCTCACGCCGAGCGGATCGGCCTCGCCCAGGACCTCGTCGACCACGTGGTCCCAGATCACCTCGATCTTCTCGTTGCGGAACAGCCGATCCTGCAGGATCTTCTCGGCGCGCAGCGCGTCGCGCCGGTGGATCAGCAGCACCTTGCGGGCGAAGTTGGTCAGGAAGATCGCCTCCTCGGCCGCCGTGTTGCCGCCGCCGACCACGGCCACCACCTTGTCGCGGAAGAAGAAGCCGTCGCAGGTGGCGCAGGCCGAAACGCCGAAGCCGCGGAACTTGGTCTCGCTCTCCAGGCCGAGCCAACGCGCCTGGGCGCCGGTGGCGATGATCAGGCTGTCGCCGCTGTAGGTCGCGCCGGAATCGCCGACGCAGCGCAGCGGCCGGCTCTGCAGATCGACCTCGACGACCGTGTCGAAGTGCATGGCCGTGCCCACGGCCTCGGCTTGGGCCTTCATCTGCTCCATCAGCCAGGGCCCCTGAATCACCTCGGCGAAGCCCGGGTAGTTCTCGACGTCGGTGGTGATCGAGAGCTGCCCGCCCGGCTGCAGGGCCTGCACCAGCATGGGCTGGAGATTGGCCCGCGCGGCGTAGATCGCGGCGGTGTAGCCCGCCGGCCCCGAGCCCAGGATCAGGACCTTGCTGTGATGCTGTGCGGCCATGGCGGAAAGC
>JAKSDN010001313.1 GCA_022360075.1 Kiloniellales bacterium
AAGACGTAGGACACGCCGATCACGCAGAGCACCGGGATGAACCATCCGGCGGTCCGGCGGGCGAACTCCAGCGCCAAAATCACCGCGAGGATGGAGAAGATCCAATCCGTCGCGATGAAGCGCACGCCGCGGTCGTAGAGCGCATCGAAGCCGACGATCACGTAGGCCGCGCAGACGACGGCGAGCAGGCCGATCACCGCGTCGATGCCGAGGCCGAGGCGTGGCCGTCGCCGGTGCAGGCGCAGGGCCATGGGCAGCATCAGGGCACAGAGCAGCCCGAAGCCGCCCCAGTGGATCGCCGACAGGGTCAGCTCGGGCAGGGTGCCGAGGGTGTTGGCGTAGATGTGGAAGACCGACAGCGCGACGCCGACCCAGAAGACGACTTGGCCGAGCGGCCCTTCTTGGGTGTTGCGCGTCGCGGACTCGTGCTCTTCGGCGGCGTTTTCGCTGTCGTCCCGATCCGGACTCTGCGCGGCCTCACCAGGCTGAGCCATGTCGCCCTTCTCCCCAGTCTTTGCTACCTGATGCCCAATGGCTCCAGTAGCCGGACTCACTGGCCTTGAACTGGGCGATTTAGCCTCAAGGCCGGAAGCCTCGTCAGTTTTCTTGGTCCGCTTCGCGGACGCCCCCCACCCTAACCCTCCCCCTCAAGGGGGGAGGGGAAATGTAATCGCGCTCGAAACAATAGCTCCCTCCCCCTTGATGGGGGAGGGTTGGGGTGGGGGTGACGACGCTGCAGGCGTCACGAATGACGTGCCCAACTCGGGCCATCCTGCAGAAGTTCATCTACTCCGCGATCAACTCCGCGGGGATGTCGATGCCCTGCTCGCGGTAGTACCTGGCCGCACCCGGGTGCAGGGGCACAGGCAGGCCCGCGATGGCCTTGTCCAGTGCCATGGCCGTCGTCGCCTTGTGGATCCCCTGGAGGAACGGGAGGTTCTCGTAGATCGTCTTGGTGATCATGTAGACCTCCTCCTCGCCGACGTCGGCCCGCACGGCCAGGAAGTTGGGCTGGGCGATCGTCTTGATCTCCTGATCTTGGCTCGGGTAGGTCCCGGCCGGGATCACGTAGCGGGTCCAAAGCGCACCATCGCCATTGGCCCGCGCCACCTGTTCGTCCGTGAAGTCGAGCACGCGGATGTCGTCACCGATCGCCGCGAAGGCCCGCGTGACGGCACCGACGGGCACGCCGGCCGGTGTGTTCATGCCGGCGATGGTGCCGTTCTGCAGCGCATCGGCGCTCGGCCCGTAGCCCATGAAGGCGAGGTCGAAGGTCTGGTCGGGATCGATCCCGAGGTTCGACAGGATCGTGCGCCCGGAGCCCTCGGTGCCGGAGTTCTTCTTGCCGATCGAGAACTTCTCGCCGCTCATCGCCTTGAGATCGTCGATCGTGCCCGACTTGGTCTGGTCCTTGCGCACGACGAAATGTTCGACGTTCTGCCACAGCATCGAGACCGAGCGCATGTGCGCCTGCGGTCCGTCGGCCTCGACCTTGCCGGTGCCGGTCCAGGCCCATTGGCCGAAGAGACCCTGCAGGATCGCGAACTGGGCCTGGTCCTCGCGCAACAGCTTGACGTTCTCGCCGGAGCCGGCGGAGTTGATCGCCGACATGCCGATCTTGTGCTTGGGCTGCAGCTTGACCTTGACCAGGGTCGCCAGGGCGACGCCAACCGGATAGTAGGTGCCGCCCGTCGTCGCGGTGGCGAGGATGTAGGACTTGTCCTGGGCCGCGGCGCTGCCGACCACCAGGGCGCCGGAAACCAATGCGCCGACCGCCGCGCCGAGAAGCCGACGCCGTCCCATGCCTTGCTTCATGCTCTACCTCCCGAATCGTAAGTGTGTCTACAATCTGTGGCTGCGGCCCGCTCGTCGTGGCGGGTTTCCGCGAGGCCTCATGGATTCAATATAACAAGCCGTTCGGGCAAAACCACGGGCATCGCGTTTCGCGTCTAACGCGCGGCGGACCGGCTGTAGCTTTCTGAAGAGCGGATCAGGGCGCGGAGCGGGGCAGGATCGCGATGGCCGAGGCGACAAGACTGTCGACCTCGCCGACAGGCCGGTCCTCGCCGTCGGCTTCGTAAAGCATGCCGGATTCGACGTCTCCGCTGAGGTTGAGCGCGGCCTCGCAGCCGTAACCGCCGTCGGCGGTCTCGGCGCGCAGGATCTCGGCGACGTGGAACAGCGCGGCGCTGCTGCTGCGCACCAGAAGCACGCGGCCCGCGTCGTCGATGCAGGCGACCGAGCGGATGAAGGCCTTCCTCGGCCGGGAGATGCCATTCTCGCCCGGGTACTCGACGATCTTGGGGCCGCTTTGGAGGGCCTGGCGGCAGGCGCCGTCGCGGTAGTCGAGCTTGTTGACCAGCTTGGCCTCGTCCCCGTTCACGCAGAAGACGCCGCTCTGGGTCCTCGACTGGCGGTTCAACGGCGAGATCGTGTCGCCGTCTTGCACGACCAGCCCGGCCGGCACCGGCAGCGCGAACGATTGGCCGAAGCCGCCGTTGACCACGGCGATCGCACCTACGATGCGCTTGAGCTCCCGGAGGCTGTAGCTGGCGTACTTTTTTCCTTCCCGGCTGACCGTCGAATAGCTGTCGAGGACGACAACCTTGGTTCGCGTCGGGTCGGCGCGCACGACGGCGAGTGTGGCAGGCGCCTCGACGCCGGCGATCTCGTGTTCGCTGCGGCGGAACTCGACGCCGGGCGCGACCGGCTGCCAGCCATCCTCCTGGCCGGCGGCCTTCGGGACTTCAAAAGCTACGGAGAAAATCGCCAACAGGACCAGGCCTGCGAACCGAGAAACCATATCGGGAAGGCGACCGATCATGAGCTTGCGTTCTTGACCAGCACGACGCACTCGATCACGGCCCGCTCGTTTTCCTTGAGGTTCACGGGCACGAAGCGCATGACGTGGAGGTTGGCGCCCGGGTCGGCGTCGAATCGCAGGTGCTCGGTGATGTTGCCCTGAACCAGCGTGTAGGGGAAAGGGCGGGGCTCGCCCCAGGCCCGGCGGTCGAGGATGACCCTGAACTGGGCCTGCGAGCCGACGGTCGCCGTCGCGAGAATCGTCAGCTCCACCTCCTGCTCCTTGCGGGCATAGAAGATCAGGAAGTTGTCGTCGCCCGAAGCCTCCGGAGAGAAGACGATGGTCTTGGTGTAGCCCGAATCGACGTGCTGGCCCGAGCTGCGCGCGATCTGCTCGGCGATGGCACGCTTGTGGTCGTCGGTGATGAGCTGATCGTTGAAGGACTCGTCCTCCAGCAGTGCCGCCTTGACCTTGTCCGAGATGTAGGCGGTCGGATAGATCGATTCGATCAGTGGCCGCAGCAGGTTTTCCTTCCAGGTCAGCCCGGCGCCGATGAAAAGCGCGAAGCCGCCGACGAAGGCGCCGACGATCAAGCGCATGCCCCTCAGCCGGCGCTTGAGCTCGGCATCGAGGATTTCCGTGACCTTGGCCTTGAAGAGGAGCTCCTCGCCGGCGCCGCTCCCGTCGCCTTGAAATGACATCGTGAGAATCCCGTGTCTCTCGCTAAAGCAACCTTTGCCCGCGCCGCTCCCCCGACCGGCCGGCCTGAATCTCCGATGCTTGACTCTTCGCCCGTGGTGAAGCCCCCGAGTCGTAAGAGACTTGAGCGTGCCTTGATGTGATCAAGCACACAAGCATCAAGCGCTACGGCATGTTGCTTCGGGCAAAACTTCAGCAGGAAGACAAGAACCTCTCGAGCCGCGCGACGACTCGCTCCGGTTGTTCCTGCTGGACCCAATGACCGGCGCCATCGACGAGGTCGCAAGCCAGCATGCGGCTGCACGCAAGAGACTGCATTGACTCGAGGGCGCCCGGCTTCTGATGGATGCCCCAATCCCGCGCGCCGGCGATGAAGCAGGCCGGCACATCGATCGTGCGACTGGAAAAGAGCTGCAGCTCCGCCGCTTGCTCCTCGCTGGTCATGCAGCGATACCATTGCAGGCCGCCTTGGAAGCCGGTGCGGGCGAACTCTTTGGCGTAGACCGCCAGCTCCGCGTCGGTGAGCCAGCGGCAGGCCGCGATCTCCGCATCGTTCGGCATGTCGGGCGCCACCGTCTCGGCCATGCCGAGGTCGAGGTCCATGACGTAGTAGTCCGGCAGCTTCGCCAACTCCTCCGCCGTCCAGGCGCGCAAGGCGAAGGGCTCGTTGCCCGCCCAGTCGGCCGACTTGACGTGATAGTAGGCGCGTAGGAAGGCGGCGATGCCTTGCGGGCATTCGCGCATGTTGGCGTCCGCCGGGCGGGTGCCGTAGTACCACTGGTAGTGCTTGCGCGGCCGGGCAAGGGACGCGAGCTGTCGGTGGATGTCGGGCCCATCGGGTCGGTCATCAGCGGCAATGCCGAATGGAAGGGCGGGCGGTCCGTCGAAGGGCGCGCTCATGAGCGCCACGGCACGGAACACGTCGGGTCGGACCAGCGCGCAGTAGGCCGCGACCGGGGAGCCGAAGTCGTGGCCGACGACGGCGGCGACCGAACGGCGCCCGAGCCGCGCGATCAGCGCCAGGGTGTCGCGCACGATATTGAGAATGCGGAAGCTCGTGAGGTCGCCGTCGTAGTCCGGGTCCCAGCCCGTGGTGCGGCCGTAGCCTCTCTGGTCGGGCGCGACGACGTGATAGCCCGCCGCGGCCAGGGGAAGCATGACCTTGCGCCAGCTATAGGCCAGCTCGGGAAAGCCGTGGAGCAAGAGCAGGCAGGGCCGATCGGGTGCCTCGAAGCCTGCTTCCAGGAGGTGCATCCGCAGCCCGTTCACGTCCTCGACGAAGCGCGAGCGGATGCCCTTCGGCAGCGTGTCCGCGCCAAACGCGGCGACGTCATTCACGCGGCGCGGTCCCGGGCGCGCGCGGCGGCCTGGACGTGTTCGACCGACAGGCCGCAGCAGCCGCCGAGGATTTGCACGCCGGATTCGATCCAGTCGCGGCAGAAGGCCTCGAAGCGCTCGGGCGTGACGACGTCGACGAAGCGCCAATCCGGCATCTCGAAGTAGCCGGAGTCGGGATAAGCCATGAGCGGCCCCTGGTATCGCTGCCGCAGAGCTTGCAGCGCCTCGGCGATCAGCTCGGATCCGCTGTGCATGACGCCGGCGGCATCGATGCCCTGCTCGGGGATCAGGCTGGTGACCGCGTCGAGCGGCAGGTCCTCGGCATCTTGGAAGCTGACGACGCGACCCTCCTTGCCGCGGCGCACGCTGAGCCCGAACCAGACCGGCAGGCCGGTCGTCAGCGCTGCGTCCAACGCCAGGCGGGCGCGCCCCGGGTGATACATCATTTCCAGCATGATCAGCTCGCAGCCGGCGTCTTTGAGAACCTGGGCGAGCTCTTCGAAGGCAGCGCCGATTTCGGAATCGTCGGGCAGTCTGTCGGGATCGACCTTATCCGTGCCGTCGGCCACCGGCACCATGTGCGACAGCGAGCCGGCGACCACGACCTCCGCGCCGCCCGGCGCCCGGTCGCGTGCCCGCAGAGCCGCCTCGACGGCGCGGCGGTTGATCTCCTCCACCCGCTCGCCGTAGCCGGCACCCGACAGCATGAGGCGCGAGGAGGCGTAGGTATTGGCGGTGATCACCTCGGCCCCGGCGGCGATGTAGTCGGCGTGAATCTCCGTCAGCAGCGCGTCGTTGTGCAGCGTCGCCGGCCCGCACCAGGCAGCCGGATCCATCGGCGCCCCGCGGCGCTGCAGCTCGGTGCCGGTGCCGCCGTCGAGGATCACGATCTCGCCGGCATCGAGGCGTTGCTTCAAACGGTCATAGGTCATCGCCATTCACCTTTATCATTCCTGGGTGTCGATGGCCCGTTTGCCGCAATCGAATGCCGATGCTACTCATCGAAGTGCCTCGATCGCCTCGACAACCGGCGCCGACAGCCGCAGCGACTTCTCGTCCGTCCGGGCGATGCCGCCCGAGTAGGAGTAGGGGCAAGAGGGGTCGACGCTGCGCGGGATTTGCAGGGCCTTGAAGCTGGCCGGCACGAGCTCCTTCGCCATGCGCTCGACGAGACGCCTTCTGCTTTGGTGACTCTCGCCGAACGTTTCGGCCAACATCACGCTGTATGACATGATGCTGGAACCGTACCCGGGATCTCCGTGGTAGATGCTGAAAAGGTAGTTGGCGTCACCGGAATAGATGCTCCGACGGGTGACCCCGACATACATCGTGCGCCGGTCGCCCGAGCGATAGGGCTCGAGCATGCGGTTGAGCGTGTCGACGTGGCCGTCGACAAGGATTTGCCCCGGCCCAGCCTCGATATCTTCGATCAGGCGCGTGAGATAGTAGTGGTCGAACGCGCCCGTTTCGGCAAAGGCGGACCTCAGCTTGTCGACATAGTCGGCGAGCGTCCAGGCCGAGAAGTCGACGTCGATGCCGTGGAGCCGCGCCAGCACATCTTCGGCCTCGCGCTGCCGCTGTAGGCGATCCGGTGCGCCGAATTGCCAGTCATTCGGCAGGCGGCGGATCTTTGCGGGTACCCCTGTGATCTCCTCATAGAGGTTCGCTGCCTGCCGCAGGAACACGGCGTCGACCGGTGGGAGTGGGATAAGGATGACCTGCAGGCCGGCCTCGTTCGGCTCCAGCAGCGGAAAGTCGGCGATCGACGGAAGCCGCTCGTCGAGGATGTCGGCTGCCTCACGGATCAGGGAGATCGTCTCCGCGTTCTCGAAGACCACTTGGGCACTTGCCCGGCGGGAAGCCGCGTCGTCCGCGTTGCGGAAGTACGCGGCGTGCGCCTCGTAGAGGGCCGGCGAGGTCGCGATCACTTCGCGCAGCACGGCCAGGGCGGTCTCGCGCTTTCCGGCGACAAGGAGGTCAGTGGCGTGATCGAGAATCTGGGCCCCCCATCGGCCCATGAGGACGTTGCCGGCGCCGCGCGCCTCTTCGTAGCGTTGCCGATTTGCCAACGAACGGATGATGGCTGTCCTGCCGGCCAGACCATCGGACTTCCCTCGCCTTGCGGAAAAGATCCAGCCTTGTACCGAGGAGACGTGGCGGACGGCGATGACCAGGTGATCCATCTCGCTATCGCGGGCCTTGCCGACGATCTCGAACGCGTCGATCGATTCGAAGGTCCCGCCGTTTGCGGACAAGAGCTGATTGAAGTTGCCCAGCGCGTTCTCGAACAGGGCCTCACACTGGGTCAGCTTGCAGGGCGTGCTTTCCAGCGCCAGTTGGAACGTCCCGTCCTTCGACCTGTAGACGGCCTGATCGCTCTGCCCGTTCTTGCTGCTGCCGACCAGGACGAACGAAGGATCGCCGATATCGAGGGCCGCGGCGTAGTAAGCCGGCAGGAAGGTGGGCGGCTCGGCGGCACCCGCGGTTGCGCCGTGGCCGGCGAGCAGGGCGCCCAAGAGCACGAGGCGTGTTGCGAAAGCTACTCCGCGGCGGGCGCCTTCGGACTGCGCTGGCTCTCGGCACGCTGTGCATGAACGCATGGGCGGTTCTCCAATTTCAATCGGCGTCTTCGGGATGGACCTATTGCATCCGTGACGACGAGTTTCTGAGGTCGAGATGCCGACAGGCTCGTGTCTAAAGAGGAAACTGACCTTGCGCCACCCCAGCTGCCAAATTGACGGCATAGAGAAGAGAAGGGATCAGGAGAATCTCCCTCTCTGTTCTTTCAAATCAATCCGAGACGCCGGGCAGCGGACGTTCAGCCAGGTCATGCAGGGGCTGAGAGCCTGACCGACAATGATGGTTTCCGGAACAAGAGCTTGGACCAAGAACCGCCTCACTTGTCATTGCCGGACTTGGCCCGGCAATCCAGTCATTGCTTGACCTTAGGCGCCACTCTGGATCACCGGGTCAAGCCCGGTGATGACAAGAGAAGTGTTGTAACTCATTGATATTATAGAATTCTTTTCGAACCAGATCCTAAGCTTTCCGCCGCTGGTCTGCCTTTCTCTCGAACTGACGATAGAGCGCGTTGGCGCGCATGAGATGCCGCTCCATCGCGCGCGCCGCCGCGTCTGGATCGCGCGCCGCGATGGCCTCGAAGATGGCGCTGTGCTCTTCCAGGGTGATCTGCTCGGCGCCCGGCAGGCGGACGAGCTCGACGTGGAATTCCTCGAGCCACTCGAAGACCGCCTGGCTCACGGCCGTGTAGATCGGGTTGCCGCTGATCGCGGCGATCTCGCGGTGGAACAGCTTGTCCATCTCGAGGAAGCGGCCGAGGTCCTCCAGACTGGCGACGTGGTCGTCGAGGCGGGCGCGCAGGCGGGCGATGTCGTCGTCCGTGGCTTTGGCGGCGGCGATGCGCACCATGCCGACCTCGAAGAACAGCCGGGCCTCCTTCAGGTGGTCTAGCCCTTCGGGCGAAGTGAGCAGCATGTGGCGGGCCGTGGCGGCGACCTGCTCGATCACAGTGCCGGCGTCGGGGGCGGCGACGCGGGCGCGCTCGCCGTGGCTGATCGTGATGATGCCCATGCGGTCAAGCGACTGCAGGGCCTCGCGGATCGCCGGCCGGCCGACCCCGAAGGCCGCCATCAGCTCGCGCTCCGAGGGGAGCTGATCGCCGGGCGCGTAGGCGCCGCCGGAGATCTGCTCGACCAGGCGGTCCAGGACCTCCTGGTACAGCTTGCGGCGGGTGATCGGGCCGAAGTCCTTGGTGGCCATGAAGCTCCTACGGTGCCGCCCGCCGTCGGGCGGCGTGTTTGACCCAACTGGTATGATGAGCTACTATGATGATCACTAGCTGTTTGTCAAAAAACAATGCTCGAACGCCGCTGAACAGCCCGTGAAGGGCGGCTCGGTAAGCAGACGCGGCACGATAGGGAGGAAAGCATGAGGGTGAAGAGGGCATTGGGCGGCCTTTGCGCGGCGGCCCTGATGGCAGCGGTGTCGAGTGGCGCCGCCTGGGCGCAGTCGGCGGCCGAGCGCGCGGTCGAGGCGGCCAAGCAGTACGCCGGCACCGAGATCTCGATCGTCTGGGAAGCGGGCTTGCAGTCGCTCGACCCGCTGAACTTCTCCGGCCCCAAGTGGGAGGAGCTGACCGGCATCAAGGTCAAGGTGATCGAAGTGCCGACCGCCGAGATGTTCACCAAGATCCTGCAGGAGCACCGCGCCGGCACCGGCGCCTACGACGCGCTCAACGTGATCCCGAGCTGGATGCCGGATCTGGTCAAGGCCGGCGCGCTCGAGGAGCTCGATCCCTACGTCGACAAGTACGGCTTCCGCGACGAGCTGCAGAACATCGCGCCGACCTATCGCGACAATCAGATGACCGTCGACGGCAAGATCTACGGCTTCCCCGACGACGGCGATCTCTTCGTGCTCTACTACCGCAAGGACCTGTTCGAGGACCCGGAGAACCAGGCGGCCTTCAAGGCCAAGCACGGCTACGATTTGGCCGCACCCGAGACCTGGCAGCAGTACGCCGACATCGGCCAGTTCCTGACCGACAAGTACGCGCCCGACATCTACGGCGCGGGGCAGTTCCGCGGACCGGCCTACGGCATCTGGCTGTTCGAGGAGCGCTACCGCGTCGAGGGCGGGCGCTTCTTCGATCCCGAGACCATGAAGGCGCAGATCAACAACGAGATCGGCGTCAAGGTCTACGAGGGCATGCGCAACGACAACAAGTTCATGCCGCCGGGTGTCGAGACCTGGGGATTCGTCGAGGCGCTGAGCGCCTTTCTTTCCGGCGACATCGCCATGACCATCTCATGGCCGCCCTTCGGCCGTTGGGCCGCCGGCTACGGTGTCGATGACGAGGCGCTGTCCTGGGTGCCGAAGTCGACCATCGCCGACAAAGTGGGCTATGCCCTGCCGCCCGGCGGCACGCCGCAGCTCGCCGCCGGCTTCTCGCTCTCGGTCTCTTCGAAGAGCAAGAACAAGGAGGCGGCCTACCTCTTCATCCAGTGGCTGAACAGCGAGGAAACCTCGATCCAGCGCGTGCAGCTGCCCTACGCCCTGCGCGATCCCTTCCGCGAGTCGCATTTCACCAACGCGGAATACCTCTCGCGCTGGGCCGACGCGAAGCACTACCTCGCCACGCTGCGCAGTGGCGCCGACACGGGGCTCCTGGATCTCTCGATCCTGCAGATCGACAAGTACGAGGAGGCTCTGCGCCAGTCCGTCACCCGGCTCTGGGCTGGCGAGGACGCCAAGGAGATCCTCGACGACGTCGCCGCGCAGTGGGACAGCCTGACCGAGAAGATCGGCATGGAACGCCAGAAGGCGGCCTACGCCGACTGGGCCAGCAAGCCCAACGCCTATCCCAAGTGATCCCTGCGGGCCCACGGCAGGGCGCCCCTCATGACGCCGGGGGTGCCCTGCCGCGGTGCCGTTCAGCGATCGATCGAGAAGAGGCGCGTTTTCTTCGAGAGCTCGCTTGGCCCCCAGAATGATTGTCATTGCCGGGCTTGACCCGGCAATCCATCGAGGTCCGAGTCTCGCTCTCCCATGGACCCTCGGGTCAAGCCCGAGGGTGACAATAGAATAGAGCCTCGATGTCGTTCATTGACGAAAGAGAAGGGTTACCCGGGCGGCCCCAACGATGACCACACTCGCGCCGACTCAACCCACCTTCGGCGCCCGGCTTGGCCTCTTCGCCGACCGGCGCTTCAAGTACCTGGTCGTGGCGCCGGCGGTCTTGCTGCTGCTGTTCATCGGGATCTTCCCGCTCGTCTACTCGCTGATGGTCAGCGTGCAGAACATCACCATGCTGGAGGAGGACACCTCCTTTCACGGCCTGCTGCACTACGGCGCTCTGTTCAAGGACACGAGGCTCTGGGAGGCGCTCGGCCACACGCTGCTGATCACGGCGATCGCGCTGCCACTCGAGCTGGTCTTCGGGCTCCTGATGGCGCTGCTATTTCTCGACCGCATGCCGGGCCGGCAGATCTTCGTCGCGCTCCTGGTGCTGCCGACCATGATCGCGCCGATCGTGGCCGGCGCGACCTGGCGCCTGCTGTTCGATAACCGCTACGGCCCGATCAACCAGATCCTCGGTTGGTTCGCCGGCGAGCCGGTGCCGATCCTCTGGACCATCAAGGCGGAATACGTCTACCCGGCGATCTTCATCGCCGAGGTCTGGCAGTGGACGCCCTTCATGTTCCTGATATTGCTGGCCGCGCTCTCGAACGTCGACCAGAGCCAGACCGAGGCGGCGGAGATCGACGGCGCCTCCTTTCCGCGCATCTTCTTCCGCATCATCCTGCCGGCGATCTGGCCGGTCATGGCGATCGCGCTGCTGATCCGCGGCCTCGACCTCTTCCGCGTGTTCGACGTCATCTGGGCGCTGACCCAGGGCGGGCCGGGAACCCGGACCGAGACGATCTCGATCTACGCATACGTCCAGGGCTTTCGGCAGTTCGAGACCAGCTACACCGGGGCCATGGCCTTTCTGGTCATCGTGCTGCTCTCGGTGGCCGTCATCTTCGCGCTCAAGCGCATGGAGATCGCCCGATGACGGCCGTGGCGAACGCTGCTGTGCGTCCGGCGGCGGTCCCCAGGCGCCGGATTAGCCGGCGCAAGGCCGGCCGCCTGGCCGCGCGCTATGCCGGCGCGCTGGTCCTGACGGTGATCTTTCTGTTTCCCGTCTACTGGCTGTTCATGATCTCCTTCAAGACGCCGGAGGAGATCTTCGCCTCGCCGCCGGTCTGGTATCCGGCGAGCATCCAGTTCGACAACTTCGCCGTGCTGTTCCGCGACGGCGATGCGGTCACGGTCTGGAACAGCCTCTTCGTCGCCGGGACCAGCACGGTGATCGCGATGTTCCTCGGCACGCTCTGCGCCTACGGCCTCGCGCGCTATCGCACCGGCGGCGACAACCTCGCGGTCTGGATCCTGTCGCAGCGCATGATCCCGCCGATCGCCATCGTCTTCCCGCTGTTCCTGCT
>JAKSDN010000715.1 GCA_022360075.1 Kiloniellales bacterium
AGGACGCTGCCCCGCCCGCCGGCGAGGGCCGTGCCGCCGAGCACGACCGCCACGATGGCGTCGAGCTCGAGCCCGCTGCCGGCCAGCGGATAGCCGGTGCCGAGCCGCCCGGCGAGCAAGAGGCCCGCGAGGCCCGCGCTGAGGCCGGAGAGCGCGAAGCAGGCGAGCCGCACCGCCTCGATGTCGATGCCTGCGCGCCGCGCGCTCTCGGCGTTGCCGCCGGCCGCGACCAGGTGATAGCCGAAGCGGGTGCGGGCGAAGAGCAGGTGGGCCGCGGCGAGGACGATCAAGAGCAGCAGGCCGGAGAGCGGGAGGCCCCAGAGGCTGTCGTTGGCGAGCGCCTGGAGCGGCTCGGAGGCCCGGCCGATGCTGCGGTCGGTAAAGGTGAAGATGATACCTTGCAGGACCGACAGCATGCCGAAGGTGAGGATCAGCGGGTGCAGCCTGAGGCGGTTGACCAGGACGCCGTTGACGAGCCCGACGCCGGCGCCGAGCGCCAGCATCAGGGCGGCGACGGGAAGGGTGAGCAGCGCGTCGCCGTTCAGCATCCAGCAAGTGAGCACCACCACCAGCCCGGCCAGCATGCCGACGCTGAGATCGATCATTCCGGCGGCGATGACGAAGGTCTGGCCGACCGCGAGAATGCCGAGCACGCTCGACTGGCGCAGCAGGTTGGCGAAGTTCGCCGGGTCGCGGAAGGCGGGAATGGTGAGCGAGGCGAGGGCGACGGCGGCGGCCAGCAGTATCCAGATCCCCGCGGTTTCGAATGTCAGCTCGCGGCGCGGCCGGGCTAGAGCCATGACAGCGCGGTGTCGGTGTCCGCGACCCAGCCGAACTTCATGGCGAAGTTCTTCAGGGTCGCGGCATGGAGGTCGGGGCTGAAGGACGACACGGCGTCGGCGATCAAGGTGGTGCGATAACCGTAGTGGAAGGCCTCCCTGGCCGTTTCCTCGACGCAGATCTGGGTGACGGTGCCGGTCACCAGCAGCGAGCCGACGCCGATCGCCTTCAACCGCGTGTTCAGATCGGTCCCGTGGAACGCGCCATAGCCATACTTGTCGACGACGATGTCGCCGGCCTGCGGTGTCAGCTCCTCGATCACCTCGGCGCAGTCGAGCGGCGCGTCGGCATCCGGATAGTCGCGCTTGTGCCCGCGCCAGCAGCACTTCGTGTCCGGGCGGCACTGCGGCGACCACAGCCAGAGCAGATCGGGCGTCTCGCGCGAGAGAAAGCGGGTATAGACCACGGGGCGCCCGCGCGCCCGAAACGCCTCGATGAGCCGCTTGTGTCGCGGAATCGTCGCCCGCGCATCCGGTACCTCGAGCGGCGCGCCGACCCGCACGAAATCGTTCTGCATGTCGACGACGAGCAGTGCCGGGTGGAGAACCCGCTCGCGCGGGGGGATCTCAGCCGCCGCCAACGTTCCTGTCTCAGCCAACGAAGCCTCCCCAGCAGCCAAGGCGGAAGGGCCGAAGGTGCGCGCCGCGCGCCGAACGGCTCGATCTTGTCCGCGCAAGCTTGCGGTGAGATAAGAAGGGAGTCAATCTCATCCAACCAGTTGGTTGAAACATGGGCCGGAAAACCACGGCAAGGAAGCAGGCCCGCCGGCCGCGCGCTGCCGGGTCGGGCAACAACGCGCGGGGCAGCCTTCTGGCGGCTGCCCGCGATGCCTTCGCGGCGCGCGGCTTGGAGGGCGCGCGGGTCGACGACATCGCGCGCCGGGCGAAGGTCAACAAGCAGCTCGTCTACCACTATTTCGGCAGCAAGGACGGGCTCTACACGGCGGTCCTGGAAAACGTCTACGCAGAGATCCGCGAGCAGGAGCAGGCGCTCGAGCTTAGCGCCTTGCCGGCCGAGGCGGCGATGCGCCGGCTGATCGAGTTCTCCTTCGATTACTTGGCGACGCACCCGGCGTTTGTGTCACTTCTGGCCGACGAGAACGCCCATCAGGGCCGCCACCTTCAGGATTCATCGCGCCTGGAGGAACTGAACCGCCCGATCATCGACCTGATGCGCGAGACGCTCGAGCGCGGCATGGCCGAGGGCGTGTTCCGCCAGGGCCTGGATCCCCTGCACGTCTATCTCTCAATCGCCGGCATGTCCTTCTTCTACTTCGCCAACATCCACACCCTCGGCCGCGCCTTCAGCCGCCCGCTGGGCTCGGAAGCGGCGATCGGCGAGCGGCGGGCGCATATCGTCGATTTCGCGCTCAGCGCGATTAGGGCGCGGTGAGGGGCGGGGAGGGCTCCCGTCCTTGGCAATTATGGTCGTGGCCTACTCCGTCATCTGTGTTGTTGGTTTTCTACCGTGGAAACGCGCTGACCGAGAAAGGGAAGTGAGTTTCTCGAGGAATCTATCTGCTGTCCCCATACTCCTTGAGCGAGCCCTGCCGCTACTTCGACTGCGCTGAAAAGGAGGACCTCAAAGGGATCACGGAAAACTCTATTGGAGTGCCCGCCAGAAGTGAGACAGGTAAAAAGGTGACAGTTCCGCGAGGAGGAACTGAACCTGATGAGTCGATCACGAAGCCTCAGTTGGGAGTTCAAGCTCTCGGCGCTGTCGCGCGAGTTGGGTGTGCGGCGCAAGCTGCTATACCAATGGCGTGACGCCTTTCGGTCCGGTGGTCCTGAAGCCTTGCGCGGTCAGGGTCGCCCGCGCAAGGCGACGGCGGCGGTTGGTCGGCCGGGCGCTGGCGTGCCGGCGGCGGCCAGGCAGGCGCCAGCTGACTCGGCCGGGCAGCTGGCGGCGGCGCAGCGGCGGATAGCCGAACTGGAACGCAAAGTCGGTCAGCAAGCCCTGGAAGCGGAGTTTTTCAGGCAAGCCTTGCAGCTCTTCGAGACCTCCCGCCGGGCGCGCGATCGGCCTGGCGGGACGGCGTCTATGCCCTCATCCAGGCCTGGGCGCAGCGGCAA
>JAKSDN010000175.1 GCA_022360075.1 Kiloniellales bacterium
CGCCCCGGCCTAGAGCCGGGGCCTAGAGCAGCGGTGCCGTACCCTTTGGTAACGGCCGTACCGCCCGAAACCGCTGGATAGGGTCCCCGCCGTAGCTTGTCCTCGAGCCGGTCAAAGCTCGGACCCCAGGGGCGACGACAAGCGGAACGCGGGCCGGTGCCGATCTAACGTGACTGCATCACGCTCGATGTGCAGCAACACCGGCTATCGATCAGGCTGCACGCCCCGGTCGAGGGCGGCGCCGAGCATGGTGATGAATTCCCGGGTCAGGCTCGACGGCGCGGGCTCGAGCTCTTGCGGGCGCACCACGGCGATCTCCATCTCGATGGTCGGCTCGAACGGCCGTACGACGATGTCGGCGTTCGAAAAGACCGCGGTGGAAAACGGTTCGACGATCGCGACGCCGAGACCCTTCGCCGTGAAGGCGCAGGCGGAGGCCGCGAGCGCCGTGTCGATTTGGATCTTCGGCCTGATCCCCTCGTTCATCAGCACCACCTCGATGCGCTGGCGCGTCTGATCGAGCGTCGACAGCGCGATCAGAGCCTCGTCGGCAATGTCGCGGGCGTGGATGATCTGAGAATCGGCGAGCCGATGGCCTGCCGGAACGGCGCATACCATCGGTATGCGATGCAGCGATTCGACATGCACCATGGGGTTGCGACCGAGATGCGCGAGGGCTGCCACATCGAGTTGCCGGGCCGAGACGAGATTGAGCAGTTGCGGCGAGGTGCGGGTCTGCATCGATACCGCGACATCGGGATGGACTGTGACGATTTCGGCGATCACCTCCTGAATGAGCCCCCAGGACAACGCGGGCATCGCGCCGACCGCCAGCCGTCCGTAGCGGCGCTCACGAATGTCTTCCGCCTTTTCCGCCAGGCTCTCG
Source organism: Kiloniellales bacterium (assembly GCA_022360075.1). The sequence goes on from JAKSDN010000175.1 coordinate 887, forward strand.
ATGCCGATCAGCGCCCGCTCGGTGTCTTCGTAGAACAGCTGGCCCTCGGCGGTCGGCAGCAATTTTCCGGCGCGGCGGTCGAACAGCGCAAAGCCGATGCGCCGTTCCAGCGCCGCGACCAGCTTGCTGACCGCCGGCTGCGAAATGTTCAGCCGTTCCCCGGCCAAGGTCATCGAGCCGCATTCGAACACGGTCTTGAAGGCTTCGACCTGCCGGAAGTTCAGATGCCGCGACGATA
>JAKSDN010000179.1 GCA_022360075.1 Kiloniellales bacterium
GCGCCAAACCGCCGCCGTCATCGCCTCGGACGGCACCCCCGTCGAGATCGTCGAGCTCCAGGGAACGCGCGGCCATCTGGACGGCGTGCTCAGCATCGCCCAGGCCGGTGCCCGGATTCGGGCGTTTCTCGACAACTGAGGTGTCGCCGGTCAGGCGTGGCTGCTTGACGATCAGCGCGGCGATGAAGAGCGCGACCTCGCCACCATTGGCGCGGTCCAGGAGGCCGCTGCCCTTGCGGCTTTTGTACCGGCCGCCGAGCCCGTGGAGATGGCCGCCGCGCCGCTCGGCTCGCCAGCGCGCGAGGCTCCGCACGCTGATGCTGCGCTTGGCCGCGCGTACCCAATCGGGCAGCTCGATCGCGCCCTCATTGTAACGCGCCGTGAAGGCTTGCAGCGCCGCCTTGACCGAAAGGTCGCTGCCCTTCTGAAAGCGGTCGAAGGCGCCCAGGATGGCCAGCTTGGCGTCGCGCCGAAGGGCGCGATGTTCCGTGAAGCCCTCGGGCTCCGGCTCGATCGTCGTCACCGTCGCGGCCGGCCTCGCCGCGACTGCATCGCCCGCCTTGTGCGCCGCCGCGATCAGATGAAGGCGGCAGGCGCGCGGCAGCACTTTGTAGTGATACTCCTGGCCACCGCCTCGACCCGCCCGCCGCCGCGCCAGCGGTTGGCCGTCGAGCGTGACGGCGTTGTCCCAGCCCTCGCGCTCCGCGAAGGTGGTAAGGCCACGGTTGGATTTGGGCAGGCCCGGCAGGCCGCTGTCGGCCAGTTCGCCGAGTGTAAACCACTCCCTCATGTGCTGCGGCTCTTGCGCTGGCGCGGGCGCGCCAGAACCCGCTTGCCTTCGACGAGAGCGCCCTGGCTCTTCAACTCGTCGAGGAACTGGCACCGCGCCGCTTCCGGAGCGCGCGCCCAAGCGCTCATGAGATGGCCGAACGCGCGGTCGGTCGGGTCAACGTCTGGGATCGTCTGCCCCTCCGCGATCGCCGCGGCGGTCGCCACATTGCGCGGCCCGCCGTCTTTCACGAGGAGGTCGACGATTAGGGTCTGTCTGAAATCGGGCTCGTCGGCGAGACGCTCAAGCTGACGCTGGTTGTCTGCGATGTCGGAGGCCGCCAGCTTGTCTCTGACCTCCGGTGCCAAGCCGCTGTAGATCTTCACCGCCCGCTGGATCGCGCGCTCGCTCATGCCAATGGTGCCGGCGGTGGCGGCAGCAAACGACAACGTGTCAGTTGCTGAACCTTGCCGGGCTTTGCCACCCGCGACACCCTGCTTCGTGTCCGGGAAAAGACGCTCGTAGGCTTCCTTCCGGGCGCCCAAGTGCTCTGCACGCTCTAAGGCCGACAAGACGGCCCTGAAGAGGTTCTCGTCAGCCTCGTAGAGACGCAATTCCGCCTCGGTGTCGTCGTGCTCGGGCTTGAAAATGCTGGCCCGGATTACCTTGTGGCCAAGCACCTTCACCGCTGCTAGGCGGTGACGCCCAGCGGTGAGGTGTACGTCGCGGCCAAGCCGCAGTAATTCGATTGGCGTTGACTGGCCGTTTTGGGCGATCTGGTCGGCAAGCACCTGGACCCAGGCGTCGTCAAGCCGGCGAAGGCGAGGGCCGATCTTGATCCGATCGATCTGAACCTCTTTGGTTTCGACGAACTTCATCCCGCTCCCCCCAAGCGCTTGGCGATCTCGTCCACCAGATCACCCGGCAGTGATTTCTTGATCTCGGCTTCGCGCTGCCGGAGGTGACGCATGGTCGCGTTGACAACGCCTAGCTCCAGCAAGACGGCGGCTTCGCCGTGCACAACCTTGCAGCCGCAGCGCTCGGCAAGGAGGTCGAGTAGCCAGACGGCACCGGTGGCCTCGACGAATGCGGGCAAGTAGGACAGCGGAAAGCGCCAGGCGTCGCGCGACGGCGCGGTCCAGCTATCGAGCTGGGCCTTCGTGACTTCGCCCTCGCCCGCATCGCCGAACAGCAGGTCGGTCATGCGCGCTGCCACCGAGGCACGGCTTTGCGGGCTTTCCTTGAGCGCCCGCGTGAGCGCGTTACGGAGCTGTGCATCGATATTGAAAGAGGCAGTCTTGGACGGCGGCACGGGCGCCGCGTGGAAATAGCCGTCTAGCGTCAGTTGCTCGGGAGCCTGCCGTCGCGCCATGTCTATGCCGCCTTCGGCTTTTGGACATTCGAATCGCGGCGGGCGGTGCTATCTTTGTGCGTCCAATGAAGCCGTCGGCCCGCGGCATCATATCGCTCGGGAAAGAGGTGCTTGACCGATATGCCCAGCTTGGCCGCGATCGCCTGTTCCTGCGGGAAAGACGGGATCAACATTGCGCGGCGGATCGTGCTTCGGTCCTGCCCCTGTTCGCGCGCGATCTGTGCGAATGAGCTTCCGCGTAGCTTGAGCTGATAGATGGCCCAAGCGAGGCGTTTCTGTGGGTCGGTGGGGATATCGGTGGCCCTCATGGGGGCATTCTATCTCCCAAAAACAGGATACGTCAATGTTGAATGCCCTGTTTAAGGGATATTTTTGCAACTGGAGGAAAACAAGACCATGAAAGGTCCTGCAAAGGGGAGGCGAGCTGCAGAACTCGTCCCGCATTTGGGTGAGCGCATTGCGGCGACGGCCGAGCGCGTAGGAGGAAAAAGGGCCTTGGCTGAAAAGGCCGGGATCGGCGAATCGCAGCTCTACCGCTACATCAATGAGGAGAACGTGCCTGCGCTTAGTATCGTAGTCGCGATTGCTAAGGTTGGGGGCGTATCCCTGCACTGGCTCGCAACGGGAGACGAAGCTGTTTCTTCTGGCGCCGGGCCAGGACCAGCTCCTAGCGAGGAGGAGTACAAGGAAGGGTATGATTTGGTCTACACTCGGGCCGTCTACAACGCCATCTACGCCCTGTGCAAAGAGCTTTTCCCGAAAACGTCGCCTGATAGCCTCGCAGAGACCACTGTTGACCTAACGCGCTACATGCATCGAGCGCTCGTTGAGTTCCAATCGGGAGAGGCTGAAGCCGAAACCGACTTCGAGAACGTTGTCAGCTTCGCTGCGATGAAGCTTCGCCGATGAACAAGGCTGAAAGCGCAATTCCGAATCCACAACGATAGAAGGGACTTAGCGACAAGCCCTGGCGACCTGTAGTTGCCGAGCCCCCTATAGCTGTCTTAGGCTGTCTGTCGGAGGCGTAGGTAATGCTGGATCGGCGGCTTCAGGCTATACGCGTCAATCCAATCAGGTCTCGTCAGAAGAACGGCTTGGCGCTCTTGTGCGTAATCTTCTCTATGATCTCTGGCGCTTTGAGCACCGCTGCTCTCATCAAGGTCAACTCACGAGCCGGTTCCCAAGTGACGATCGAATCTCAATTTGTCGACCAGTCCATCGCGGTCTTCGGGGGCCAAACCATGCCAGACACGTTCGCGATACTAGAGAGCTGGTTTGGTACTTCTCGGCGAGTACCGGGCACCGAGCGCTAGGGCCTTTAAGCGCCTTTCAGGAGCAATCGATGTATCGACTTCTCTTCGCTTTCATCATTGTGCCTCTGGTCTTCATCTCAATTAGACCTGCGGACGCGGGCGGTGCCCCTGCGGCCAAATGGCTGCGGCAGCACTTCCAGGAATACCCTGTCGGCGGCGGCTGGTATGTGCCCTCGGTGTGGCAAGCTTCCGACGGCAGCGTGAGCATCACGGTCTTAGTGCCCGACGCCCAAGCCAAAGCCATGATGGGAAATGGTAAGGAATCCACGCGCCGAGCGCTCGCAGTCATTTGTCCCGGCCCGAAATCGCCGGTTTGGGATATCCTCGGCCAGCCCGAATCTGGATTTGACAAGCCGCTATCGATTTGGGTTTCGGGCCGCGAGCGGGAATCGGGTCACCACTTTCTCTCGGTCCAGTGCGCCCGGTGACTGGTGCTGTTTGACCACACTTTTGGGTAGATAAACTCTCACGCGCCCCTCACCGTGGCGCCGATTGGCGGCTCAAAGTTCCCGGCCGCGATTTTCGGCGCGCGGACGACTCTAAGCTACTGACAATGTTGTTCAAATCGACTTGGCGGGGGCGTCTGCGGAACTTTGAGCAAAATCTCATAGTTCGCGGTAGGCGCGCGCGCCGTTTTTCGCAGTTTTCCGCCGATTCCGGATTTTCCCGCGGGTCGCGCGGCGGCGCCGCAGTGCCAAACTAGGTGTCATCTGCGGTCGCCGCCCGAAATCGGGTGCGGCCCCCGATCTCCCCGCCAACCCGTTGATTTGGTTGCGATCCGTCCCGTTATGTCCCGCCAGGTCCCGTCAAATCCCGGTTCACCCGCGGTGCCAAACCAAGTGTCGTGTTACATGAGGGTCTGATTCGGAGAGAGGTTTCAGACTTTCCTTTGTCCGCTTCGCGGACGCCCTCACCCCAACCCTCCCCCTCAAGGGGGGAGCGAATTTCCGTTCCACGGCAACGGATTAACGCCTCCCCCCTTGAGGGGGAGGTCGGCGCGAAGCGACGGGAGGGGGGCTGGCGCGGAGCGCCAAAAAAGACAACGCGCTCAGCGAACGAACAACAACCCGCTCTTTTCCGGATGCCTGAGTGCGCCCCTACTCCACCGGCCGCGCCGGCCGGATCTCGCCGTCGATCAGGCGCGGCGGCTCC
>JAKSDN010000490.1 GCA_022360075.1 Kiloniellales bacterium
AGTGAGCCAAGAGGACCGGCCGGGCCATGCAGATCACCACCCAGGAGAGCTTCGCCGACCGGGAGATCGCCGAGACGCTCGGCCTCGTGCGCGGCAACACGGTACGCACCCGCCACGTCGGCAAGGATATCCTGGCATTCCTGCGCAACATCGTCGGCGGCGAGGTGGTCGAGTACACCAAGCTGATGGCGGAGTCGCGCGAGCAGGCCCTCGACCGGATGATCCGCGAGGCCGAGGGCAAGGGCGCGGACGGCATCGTCGGCGTGCGCTTCGTCACCTCGATGGTGGCCGCGCAGGCCGCCGAGCTGCTGGTCTATGGGACGGCCGTCAAGCTGCGTTGAGGGGCTTTTCCGGACGGTCCAGTTCCGCCCGAACCGTCTTTGCCCGAACGGTCTTTGCCCAAACCGTCATTGCGAGCGCAGCGAAGCAATCCAGTTGCGGCGGAAGGAGCGCCACGACCTCGAGATCGTTGCGGCTGCGTTGAAAGGCGCTCCTCCGAAGACTTTGGCAAAGCACGGAGAGGGACTGGATTGCGTCGTTGCGCTCGCAATGACGATCGGGACGAGACCAAGAACGCGGCTGCATAATCCCAGGACCGTCAAGCGAAAGGGGCCGAGACCCCGCTCTCGGGTCCCGACCCCAGGTGAAGCACGGCGTCGTCATGCCTCGCTCCGCGGCTTGATGCGGACGAGGTCCTCGAGGACGCCGTCCATGCCGTTGCCGACAATGACGTTGCCGACCTTCTCGGAGACCTTCTCCAGGGCCTCCAGCTCCTTCAGCCGCAGGAGGAGCGGGTTGTCCTCCATCAGCTTTGCGGTGTTCAGGAGGGAGCGCGTGGCCGCGGTCTCCTCCCGGCGCTTGATGACGTTCGCCTGCGCCGTCTTCTCGGCCTCGATCACCCGGTTCATCAGCTCCCGCACCTCACCGGGCAGGATGATGTCCTTGATGCCGACCGAGGCCGCCTCAAGACCCGCGCTCTCGAGCTTCGGCAGGAGCCTCTCGGCGAGCGCCGCATTGATGCTCTGCTTGTCGCCGAGCACCTCTTCGAGCGTGCGCGTGCCGACCGCCTGCCGCAGCGCGAACTGCAGCTCCTTGTAGAGGTAGTCGCGCAGATCGGCCGCCACCGAGACCGCCTTCACCGGATCGAGGATCCGGTAAACGCCGGTCACGTTGGCCCGGATCCCGATCCGATCCCGGGTCAGGACCTCCTGCCCCGTCACCTCCAGGCTCTGCAGGCGCAGGTCGAGCGTCACCACGTCGATCCGGCGCACCGCCTTCAGGAAGGCGTAGAGCCCCGGCGTGAGCTGCCGCTCGAGCACGCCGTCGACGTAAAGCAGCCCGACATGGTCGCTCGGCACGACGGCCACCGCGACCAGCGTGCGCTTGTCGAGCCGGGCCAGCGGCGCGACCAGCGAACGCGCCAGCGTGTAGTCGCTCTGCGCGTCGACGAGCTCGATCGCAATCGACCGCAGCCGGGTGCTGTAGAAGGCGATCTTACCCGGCCCGACCACGTCGACCAGCCGGCCGTCGGCGTAGACCAGCGCGACCTGCGCGTCGGCCACGTCGGCAACCGCGAAGCGGGCCTCGACCAGCGCAGGCCGGCTCCGGTAGAGCGTCTCCAGCGCCGGCTCGATCACCGGCGTCCGCCGCAGATCGAGCGTGACCACCCGCTGCTGGCCCACGCCCCGGAACTGGCGGTGGACGCCCGGCTCCAGGAGCGCCTGGAACACCCGGTCGCGATACAGCAGGCCGAGCTCGTGCTCGGCAATCCGTACGGTCTTCCACATCTCTCTTCTCCTTCGTTCGCCGTTTCTGCTTTTCGGCCCAATGGACCTAAAGAATGGTCTCGTCGGGAAGCGCGGGAGGGCTCCGACGCCTCGGCGTGGACGGCCGCGCCAACGCCGTTCCAAGCGCGCCCGAAGGACGAGGGCTCCGCCCAGCGCGGCCCCTCTCGGGAACGATGACCGGGGCGGCATGCTCGCGCCTCGTGCGCACGCGGGCAGGCGCTGGGATGCGGCCGCGCGAAACGGCGGCGCGCCTGGCATCGAGGCCCTTGCCGGCCATGGCCGGTTCGGACAACGACGCCTGGATCCCTCCCGGCACCCTTGTTTGGAAAATCCACTGCTTTTCAGACAGTTCGGAAAGGGGGAGTCGAACCCCCGACCGCTAGGTTAAAGGCCTAGTGCTCTACCCGCTGAGCTAAGTCCGCGCGATACGCGGTTCCCTCGGGAACCGGCTGGGTCTCGGCACACGCGAGGCGTATTACGCCGCCAGGCGCGCCGGCCGGGCCCGGAGCCCGGTCCATAGAGGCCATGCCTTTACGTACCAAACGAATAACGCTCGGCTGCCCAATGCTCTGGTGCCGGCTGATGCCTATGTGATGAGAACTCGTTTCATGACGCTTGCCCTTTCTTTTTCGCATTTTCGTTCAGGGCAAGAAGTCCGCGGCTCGCGCGGGGTCAGACCCTGGGTCGCTTGCGTGCCCTGCGGCACGCCCCGATTAATCTGCGCTGAGCCATGTGCCTTCCAGTTTTCTCGAAGTGTCTCTCTTGGCGAGAGATGCGCGGGATACACTTGAACGGATGTCGCTGTCAACTTGTTGTTGTGCCGATATTTTTCGATCTTCTTTCACCCGGCCAAATGAAATATTCTGACGATCAAGTACAGATCTCGAGCAAAGAGATTGCCGGGGGAGGCAAGGCCTTGTCGGAAGGAATCTTCGAGCCGGACCTCGACAAGGGTCCCGCGAACTCTGTCCCGCTGTCGCCGCTGAGCTTTCTGCCGCGCGCCGCCATGGTTCACCCGAACCATACGGCGATCGTCCATGGCGCTCAGCGCGTGACCTGGGCCGAGGCCTATGCCCGCTGCCGCCGCCTGGCCTCCGCGCTGCGCCAGCGCGGCATCGGACCGGGCGATACGGTTGCCGTGATGGCGCCCAACATTCCCGCGCTCTGGGAGGCGCATCAGGGCGTGCCCATGGCCGGCGCGGTCTTGAATGCACTCAACTACCGCCTCGATGGCGCGACGATCGCCTTCATCCTCGAGCACGGCGAGGCCAAGGCCCTGCTCACCGACACCGAGTTCGCCCCGGTCGTCAAGCAGGCCTTGGGCCAGCTCGGGCGCAAGCTGCTGGTGATCGACATCGACGATCCCGAGGGTCCCGGGGGCGAGCGCCTGGGCACGCTCGACTACGAGGCGCTGCTGGCCGAGGGCGATCCCGAGGCCGACTGGTCGCTGCCGGACGACGAATGGGACGCGATCTCGCTGAACTACACCTCGGGCACGACCGGCAACCCCAAGGGCGTCGTCTATCACCACCGCGGCGCTTACCTGAACGCCATCGGCAACATCATGACCTGGGGCATGGCGCCGCATCCGGCCTACCTCTGGACCCTGCCGATGTTCCACTGCAACGGCTGGTGCTTTCCCTGGACCGTCACCGCGCTCGCCGGCACCCACGTCTGCCTGCGCCGGGTCGAGGCGGGGGCGATCTACCACGCGATCGCCGAACACGAGGTGACGCACCTCTGCGGCGCGCCGATCGTCATGCAGATGATCCTGAACGCCGGTCCGAACGAGAAGGCCGCCTTCGACCACCAGGTCAAGATGATGACGGCGGCCGCCCCGCCGCCCGCCGCCGTGCTGGCGGCGATGGCCGAGGAAGGCATCGCGGTCACCCATGTCTACGGCCTGACCGAAGTCTACGGCCCGGCGGTGGTCTGCGCCTGGCACGACGAATGGGACGGCCTGCCGATCACCGAGCAGGCCGCACTCAAGGCACGCCAAGGCGTCAACTACCCGGTGCTCGAGGGCCTCATGGTCGCCGACCCCGAGACCCTGGAGCCCTGCCCGCGCGACGGCGAGACCCTGGGCGAGGTCTTCATGCGCGGCAACATCGTCATGAAGGGCTATCTGAAGAACCCGGAAGCGACCCGCAAGGCGCTCGCCAGCGGCTGGTTTCACAGCGGCGACCTCGGCGTCTGGCACCCCGACGGCTACGTCGAGCTCAAGGACCGCTCGAAGGACATCATCATCTCCGGCGGCGAGAACATCTCCTCGATCGAGATCGAGGACCAACTCTACAAGCACCCGGCCGTTGCCGCGGCCGCGGTGGTCGCCAAGCCCGACCCCAAGTGGGGCGAGACGCCCTGCGCCTTTATCGAGCCCAAGCCCGGGACGAGCGCGAGCGCGCAGGACATCATCGACTTCTGCCGCGACCATATGGCGCACTTTAAGTGCCCGCGCCACGTCGTCTTCGGCGCGCTGCCCAAGACCTCGACCGGCAAGATCCAGAAGTTCGTGCTGCGCGAAAAGGCCCAGAGCTTGTAGACTGCGGCGCTGGGGCCGGCCCTTCCGCCAGGTCCGGCTGCCGCAGCTCTTCCATGAATCGCTGGAGTGTCGTCGATGGATGCGGTGATCCAAAGCCTGATTGCCGGTTTTCCGATCTTCATGCTGCATTCCTCGGTGACGCTGGCGATGCTGGCGCTGGGCGTGGCCGTCTACGTCATGATCACGCCCTATCCCGAGTTCCGC
>JAKSDN010001133.1 GCA_022360075.1 Kiloniellales bacterium
GCCCTCGCTCGAGACGCTCGTGCTGTTCCGCATCGCCCAGGGCGCTTGCGGTGCGCCGCTCGTGCCGCTGTCGCAGGCGATCGTCGTCGATACCTATCCCCGGCACCAGCACGGCCCGGCGACGGCGGTCTGGGGCACCGGTGTCATTATCGGGCCGATCGTGGCGCCCGCCCTCGGCGGAGTCCTGAGCGAGGCCTATAGCTGGCGCTGGGTCTTCTTCATGATCGTGCCCTTCGCGCTCGTCGCCCTGCTCGGCGTCCTGGCCTTCATCCGCGACAGCCAGAAAGGCCGGCGCATCGGCCTAGACTGGACCGGCTTCCTCGCGCTGGCGGTGGCCGTGGCCGCCTTCCAGCTCATGCTCGACCGCGGCGAGCGCAACGACTGGTTCCAGTCGGGCGAGATCCTGATCGAGGCCGGGCTGGCACTCGCCGGGCTCTACGTCTTCATCGCGCACAGCCTGACGGCCGAGAAACCCTTCCTGAGCCCGCTGCTTTTGCGCGACCGGAATTTCGTCATCGGCATCGTGATCGTGCTGCTGTTCGGCATGCTCAATTTCACGCCGATCACCCTGCTGCCCACCTTGATGCAGGACCTTCAGGGCTATCCGGACTCGGTGATCGGCCTGGTGCTCTCGGCGCGCGGCGCCGGCACCTTCGTCGGCTTCGTGATCATGGTTTTCGCCGGCCGGCTCGATCCGCGCATTCCCATGGCGCTCGGTTTCGCCCTGCAGGCCTACGCCGGCTGGGTCATGGCCGGCTTCGACGTCAACGTGAGCCAATGGGACGTGCTTTGGACCACGGCGGTACAGGGCCTCGGCGTCGGCTTCATCTGGGTGCCGCTCAGCGTGATCACCTTCTCGACACTGGCGCCGCAACACGTGCCCGAGGGCACCGCGATCTACCATCTGCTGCGCAACATCGGCAGCTCGATCCACATCTCGCTGAGCGTGGCCCTGGTGATCCGCTCGGCCAAGGTCAACTATGCCGACCTCGTCGCCTTCATCTCGCCCTACAACGAGAGCTTCGACCTGCCCTGGGCGCGCGGCGCCTGGAGCACCGAGAGCGTCAAACAGCTTCAGTCCCTGAGCGAGGAGACCTTCCGCCAGGCGACCATGATCGGCTATCTGAACGCCTTCTGGCTGTTCTCGGCGACCGCCGCGCTCGCCATTCCCCTGGTCTTCATGGTGCGCTGGCGCGGCAGGCCCGCGGGGTGAGGGTTGGCTCTTAGCCACCGCTTTTTGGCGACTCTTTGGCGGTCCATGTCATCCAACGCTCTTCAGGATAGAGAGCGAACCAAGTGACATCGGCGATTGTGGCATAAAGGAACGACCTCATCCTGAGGAGCCCGCGTCAGCGGGCGTCTCGAAGGACGCACCACAGTTGTCCAGATTTCGGGTTCGGCCATGTCCGCGTTCGTCTACATGGTCCTCTGTCGTGATGGACGAAGCCGAAAACCATCTTGGCATTGTCGCGGTGACTGTCGTTCTTGCTGCCGTTCCATTGTGCGTCCTTCGAGACGCGTCCTGCCGGACGCTCCTCAGGATAAGGACCAATCTTGGCGGCATCCGCCATGGTTGAGGACCTGAGCTTGGCTCCCAGCTAACCGAACAGCGCCCTGGGCAGCCAGGTCGCGAGGCCGGGGAAAGCGGCGATCAGCGCCAGTCCGGCGAC
>JAKSDN010000763.1 GCA_022360075.1 Kiloniellales bacterium
GGCGAGAAACGGCCGACCGCCGTGCCGGACCTCACCTTCTCGGACCAGATGACGCTGGAGCTCGGCGGCAAGACGGTCGAGCTCACCTACGTCGGCCGCGGCCACTCAGACAACTCGATCGTGATGAACTTCCCGGCCGAGCGCGCGCTCTTCGCCGTCGACTTCATCTCGGTCAAGCGCTTGCCCTACCAGACCTTGAGCGACTCCTACTACCCGGACTGGATCGAGGCGATCAAGCGCGTGGAGGCGATCGACTTCGACATCCTGGTGCCCGGCCACGGCCAGGTCGGCGTCAAGGCCGACGCGGCCGACCACCGCGCCTACCACGAAGACCTCTACAACGCCGTGCTCGCCGCCGCCCGCGACGGCCAGAGCCTGGAAGAGATGCAGAAGTCGATCACGCTGGAGGCCTACAAGGACTGGGGCCAGTACGACAGGTGGCGCAGGATGAACATCGAGGGCATGCACCGCCGGATCGCGCTGCAGCGGCGGGGTAACTGAGGGCTGATCGGGTGCGTGCGCCGGTCCCGACGGGCCTTCGCTCGCTATCCAGGACTGTCACCCTCGGGCTTGACCCGAGGGTCCATCGGCGGGCGACACTCGGGATTCGCCGACGAAGGCCTTGCGGTCCCGCAATCCCCATGGATGCTCGGGTCAAGCCCGAGCATGACAGTAAAAAGGAGCCACGTTGAGGACTGACTCGACCGCCGCGATCGTTCTGAACGCGGTGGGTCAATGCGCGCGATCAGGAATCCAGTTCCAACCCGGGAGGCCAGGCGTGGCCAAGATCGAGAGTCTCTATGGAACGACACCGGCGGAGATCTTCCAAAGCGGCCTGGAGAACGCCGACGAGATCGTGGCCGTGGCCACGGCGGTTCTCTGGAAGGACGGCCGCATCACCACGGGCTGGTCGAACGTCGACCTGGCCAGCCTCGCGCGGATGATCCTGTTGCTGGACGAGAAGCAGAGGCGGGCGACGATCGACATCGACGACCTCGGGCCTTAGCCCTCGTCATGGTTGTTCCGCCGCACGAAGTACACGCGAGAAATCCCCACCATTGTCACCCTCGGGCTTGACCCGAGGGTCCATCGGCGGGCAAGGGCTCGGACGTCAGTCCGCCTATGCTTGGCGGTCCCGCAACCCCCATGGATGCTCGGGTCAAGCCCGAGCATGACAGAGTAGATAGGGAACGCGCTCCCTCAGTTCTTCTCTTTATCCACCAGCTTGTTCTCGGCGATCCAGGGCATCATGGCGCGCAGCTTGGCGCCGACCTCCTCGATCCCGTGATCGGCCTCGCGCCGGCGCATGGCCTTGAAGCTCGGCTGGCCGGCGCCGCACTCGGCGACCCAGTCGCGCGCGAAGCGGCCGGCCTGGATGTCGTCGAGGATGCGCTTCATCTCGGCGCGGGTCTCGTCGGTGACGATGCGCGGGCCGCGGGTGTAGTCGCCATACTCGGCCGTGTTGGAGATCGAGTAGCGCATGTTCGCCATGCCGCCCTCGTACATCAGGTCGACGATCAGCTTGACCTCGTGCAGGCACTCGAAATAGGCCATCTCGGGCGCGTAGCCGGCCTCGACCAGGGTCTCGTAGCCCGCCTTGATGAGGGCCGTCAGGCCGCCGCAGAGCACCACCTGCTCGCCGAAGAGGTCGGTCTCGCACTCCTCCTTGAAGCTGGTCTCGATCACGCCGGCCCGGCCGCCGCCGATCGCCGAGGCGTAGGAGAGCGCGATCTCCTGGGCGTTGCCGGAGGGGTTCTGCGCGACCGCGATCAGGCAGGGCACGCCGCCCCCGCGCACGTACTCGGAACGTACGGTATGGCCGGGGCCCTTGGGCGCGATCATGAAGACGTCGAGATCCGCGCGCGGCTCGATCAGGTTGAAGTGGATGTTGAGGCCGTGGGCGAAGGCGATCGCCGTGCCCGAGCGCAGGTTCGGGCCCAGATCGTCGCGGTAGAGGTCGGCCTGCAGCTCGTCCGGGGTCAGGATCATGACCACGTCGGCCCACTTGGCGATCTCGTCCGGCGTCATGACCTGAAAGCCGGCACCCTCGGCCTTGGGCGCGCTGCCCGAGCCGGCGCGCAGGCCGATGCGCACCTCGCCGACGCCGCTGTCGCGCAGGTTGTTGGCATGGGCATGGCCCTGGCTGCCGTAGCCGACCACGGCCACTTTCTTGCCCTTGATCAGGTTCACGTCGGCGTCGCGATCGTAGTAGACACGCATGATCGGCTTTCCTTCCTTGCTTTCCTCGCGGAGCCTTCCTTGCGATCGGCGTTGGAAGGCCTGTTCATTCAGGCGCCCGGATCGGAGCCTCTGTCGGCCCGAACCAGGCTATGCTGCATGACCAACCTGCGTCCTTCGAGACGCGCCCAGGGGCGCTCCTCAGGATGAGGATCGGTCTTCGTGGCACAAAGAAGAGGCCTCATCCTGAGGAGCCCGCGGAGCGGGCGTCTCGAAGGACGCTAGATGCCTATCCCATGCGCCTTGGTTCAACCGCTTGCTCTCGAGTTGTCAGCGCACATCCCCTAGAGCCCCTTCTCGCCGCGGGCGATGGCGACCACGCCGGTGCGCGAGACGTCGACCAGGCCGAGCGGGCGCATGAGCTCGATGAAGACGTCGAGCTTCTCGCCCTTGCCGGTCATCTCGAAGGTGAAGTGCTCGTGTCCGGAATCGACCACGTTGGCACGAAAGACGTCGGCGATGCGCAGGGATTCGACCCGCTTCTCGCCGCTGCCGGCGACCTTGACCAGTGCCAGCTCGCGCTCGACGTGGGGGCCCTCGAGCGTGAGATCGCTCACCCAGTGAACCGGTACCAGGCGGTCGAGCTGCGCCTTGATCTGCTCGAGCACCTGGGGCGTGCCCGAGGTGACGATGGTGATGCGCGACAGGCTCTCGGTCGGGTCGACCTCGGTGACGGTCAGGCTCTCGATGTTGTAGCCGCGCCCGGAAAAGAGTCCGATGACCCGCGCCAGCACGCCCGGCTCGTTGTCCACCAGCACCGCGATGGTGCGCCGTTCAATGATTTCCTCACGGGGCGCCATGGCCCTGTCCCTTGTCCGTCAAACCTGTTTCGTGAAATCCCGCCGGCCGACCGCGGTGACCTGCCGGCGAACCGGAGGCCTTGCCGCCGCTCGCAGCGAACAGCCTCGCCTAGACGAGGACCATGCCCTCCTCGGAGATCGGCCTGCTGGCCTCGTCCTCGGGGCCCAGCAGCATGTCGTAGTGCGCCGCGCCCGAAGGGATCATGGGGAAGCAGTTCTCTTCCTGATCGACGCAACAATCGAGGATGACCGGCTTGGGCGTGTCGATCATCTCCATGATCGTGTCGTCGACCTCGTCCGGCTTGGTCGCGCGCAGGCCGACCGCGCCGAAAGCCTCGGCGAGCTTCACGAAGTCGGGCAGCGAATCCATGTAGCTCTCGGAGTAGCGCTCGCCGTGCAGCAGCTCCTGCCACTGGCGCACCATGCCCATCCAGCGGTTGTTGACCACGAAGACCTTTACCGGCAGGCGGTACTGCATGACGGTCGAGAGTTCCTGAATGTTCATCATGAAGGAGGCCTCGCCCGCGATGTCGATCACCAGGGACTCGGGATGGGCGACCTGCACGCCGAGCGCGGCGGGAAAGCCGTAGCCCATGGTGCCGAGGCCGCCCGAGGTCATCCAGCGGTTCGGCTCTTCGAACTTGTAGAACTGGGCCGCCCACATCTGGTGCTGGCCCACCTCGGTCGTGATGTAGCAGTCGCGCTCCTTGGTCAGCTCGTAGAGCCGCTCGATCGCGTACTGCGGCTTGATCGTCTTCTTGCCCTGGAGGTACTTGAGGCAGTCGCGTCCGCGCCACTCGTCGATCTGCGCCCACCAGGCCTTGTGGGCCTTGCGGTCGATCTTGTGGTCGGCCGCTTTCAGGCCCTTGACCAGCGACTGCAGCACCAGCCCGGCGTCGCCGACGATCGGCAGGTCGACCATGACGTTCTTGTTGATCGAGCTGGGATCGATGTCGATGTGGATCTTCTTCGATTCGGGCGAGAATTCGGTCAGCTTGCCGGTCACCCGGTCGTCGAAGCGCGCGCCGACGTTGATCATGAGATCGCAGTTGTACATCGCCAGGTTGGCTTCGTAGGTGCCGTGCATGCCGAGCATGCCGATGAACTGCGGATCGCTGGCGGCGAAGGTGCCCAGGCCCATCAGGGTGTTGGTGCAGGGCGCGCCCAGCATGTGCACGAACTGGTGCAGCAGCTTGGCGGCCTTGGGTCCGGCATTGATGACGCCGCCGCCGGCATAGACGACCGGGCGTTTGGCCGCGCGGATCATGGCGATCGCCTCGGCGATGCGAGCCGGGTCGGGCTTGGTCTGCGGCTTGTAGCTGCGATGGCTGACCTGCGAGGGCGGGATGTACTCGCCCTTGGCCTGCAGCACGTCCTTGGGCAGATCCACCACCACCGGGCCGGGCCGGCCGTGGGTCGCCACGTAGACCGCCTCGTGCATGATGCGCGGCAGGTCGGCGATCGACTTGACCAGGTAGTTGTGCTTGGTGCAGGGCCGCGTGATGCCGGTGGTGTCGGCCTCCTGAAAGGCGTCGTTGCCGATCAGATGGGTCGGCACCTGGCCGGTCAGGCAGATCACCGGGATCGAGTCCATCAGCGCGTCGGTCAGGCCGGTCACGGCGTTGGTCGCGCCCGGACCCGAGGTCACCAGGACCGCGCCGATGCGGCCGGTCGAGCGGGCGTAGCCCTCGGCCGCGTGGACCGCGCCCTGCTCGTGGCGCGTCAGGATGTGGCGCAGCTCGTTCTGGCCGAACATGGCATCGTAAATCGGCAGGACGGCGCCGCCGGGATAGCCGAAGACGACGTCGATACCCTGATCGAGCAGGGCCTTGATCACCATTTCGGCGCCGGTCATGTGCTCTTGGGGCATCGGTCTCGTTCCTTGTCCTCATTGCCGGGCCTTTGCGCCCGGAGTTTTGCGTGGCCCTGCCGCCTCCAGCAGGTCCCGGATTGTTCTCAAATCTGGGCCCGATAGACAAGCGGCGCGGCTCGGACGCGGGCAAACGGGCCCTCGCGTCGGCCACGCCGGTCTTGTGGGAGGCGTAAGCTAGTCGGTCAGCCTGGGAGGGTCAACTCAAATTCGCGAATTTTATTAAAGATTTTCGGGTTCAAACTTTCTGAATATTGCGATTCTAAGACACATGGCGCAGGATTCGTGCTCGCCTGCCGCGACGCGGCGACGGCGGCAAGCCCCGCCTCGGCCTCCCGCCCGGCGCCCGGAGCGCCCGGCGGACCCTGGGTGCGCAGCCAGGTGACCTGCCGCTTGGCATAGCGCCGGGTCGCCTGCTGGGCCTTGTCCACCGCTGCCTCCAGGCTCAGCGTGCCGCGCAGATGGTCGGCGAGCTCGGCAACGCCGAGCGCCTTCATCACCGGCAGCGCCGGGTCCAGATCGAGCGCCAGCAGCGCGCGGACCTCGTCCAGCGCTCCGGCCGCCAGCATGGCCTCGAAGCGACGGTCACAGGCAGCGTAAAGCGCCGGGCGCGGCGGTAAGAGCACGAAGCTTGCGAAGCGATAGGACGCCGGCGCGGCCTCGGTCTCGGCCTGCCAGTCGGTGAGCGAGCGGCCGGTGGCCTCCAGGACCTCCCAGGCGCGAATCAGCCGCTGGCTGTCCGCGGCGTGCAGGCGCGCGGCCGTTGCCGGGTCGCGCAGGGCAAGCTCGGCGTGAAAGGCCGCACCGCCCAGCAACGCGTGCCGGGCCCTGGCCCGCTCGCGAACCTCGGCGGGGATGCTCGGCAGCGCCGCGAGGCCTTCGGCGAGGGCCTTCAAATAGAGCCCCGTGCCGCCGACGACGATCGGGAGCCGGTCCTTTTCGAGCGCCGCATCGATCTCCTTGAGGGCCAGCGCGCGCCAGCGCCCGGCGGAGCAGGACTCGGCCCCCGGGATGACGCCGTAGAGCCGATGAGGCGCGCGGGCCAGCGCCTCGACGTCGGGGCGCGCGGTCAGGATCTCGAGCTCGCGGTAGACCTGCATGGAATCGGCGTTGATCACGGTGCCGTCGAAGGCCTCGGCGATGGCGAGGGCCAGGCCCGACTTGCCGGAGGCGGTCGGCCCCGTGACCACGATCACCGGGGCCCGGCTCCCCTCGACGGCGGTGTGGTCTTCGGTCATGGCGCGCGCGCCGGTGCCAGGCGGATCTTGCCGCGGCGCCGCGCCTTGCCAGCGCGCGGCGGGCCGCCTATACGGCGCGGGATGAGCCATGTCCTCACCCTGGTGGCCGGCGCCGGCCCCGACAGCCTGCCGCCGAGCCTGATCGAGCGCGCCACGCAGGCCCTGGCCGAGGCGGGAGCCGCGGTCGCCGATCCCGACTGGCTGAGCCCGGCACGGGCCTGCGACCTCGCGTTCGAGGCCGCGGTGCCGGCCGCAGCGAGCCTGCGCGATCTGCTCGCGGGCGCGGCCGTCGACTTCGCCGTGCAGCCCCAGGCGGGACGGCGCAAGGCCCTGCTCGTGGCGGACATGGACTCCACGATCGTCACCTCGGAAACCCTCGACGAACTCGCCGACGCGCTTGGCCTCAAAGCGGAGATCGCCGCGATCACGGCGCGCACCATGGCGGGAGAGCTCGACTTCGCGCAAGCCCTGCGCGCGCGGGTCGCCCGCCTGGCCGGGCTGCCGAGCGCGGCCTTGGACCGGACGCTGGCGCGCATCGAGCTCTCTGCCGGCGCGCGCACCCTGGTCCGGACCATGAAGGCCCATGGTGCCTATTGCCTGCTGGTCTCCGGCGGTTTCAGCCACTTCACGTCGGCGATCCGCGAGGCCTGCGGCTTCGACGAGGACCGCTCGAACCACCTGGTTCTCGAAAACGGCCAGCTCACCGGCGAGGTCGCCGAGCCGATCCTCGGGCGGGAGGCCAAGCTGGAGATCCTTCACGAACTGGTCGAGGCGCGCCGCATCACGCTCGACGCGGCTTGTGCCGTCGGCGACGGCGCCAACGATCTCGCGATGCTGCAGGCCGCCGGGCTCGGCGTGGCCTATCGCGGCAAGCCGGCGACGCGCGCCGCGGCGCGCTTTTGCGTCGACCACGGCGATCTGACCGCCTTGCTTTACTTCCAAGGCTATCGGGAAAGCGAGTTCGTCAGCTGACCGGAGCGCTCCCGCTCGGCCTACGAGAATCGGGGGCCTGCCTCGTCAGCGCCGCGCCAGGCCAGCTAAGCACCTAGCTCTGCTTGAGGCTGATGGCCACCCACTGGAACTCGCCCTGGCGGAACAGCAGAAGGGTCACGACGCGATAGCCTTCTTCCTTGGCCTTCTGGACCTTTTCGGCCACGGCCGAGGGGCTGCTGACCTCCTCCTGATCCACCTCAACGATCACGTCGCCCGGCCGGAGTCCCTTCTCGGCCGCCGAGCCTTCCGCCTCCACGTCGGTGATCACGACCCCCTGGGTCCGGTCGCCGAGCTCGAACTCCTCGCGCAGCGCCGGCGTGATCTTGGCCAAGGCGAGGCCCAATTCGGCAACGTCGCCTTGATCGCCGAGCGGCCGGTCGGCCGGCGTGGCCGCGGCGATCTGGGCATCGTCGAGCTCGCCGAGCTGAACCATCAGCGTGCGCTTCTCGCCGCGGCGCCAGATCTCGACCTCGACTTCCTTGCCGATCGAGGTCTCCGCGACCATGCGCGGCAGCTTGCGCATGTCGGGGACCTCGCGGCCGTCGAAGGTAAGGACCACGTCGCCCTGCTGGATGCCCGCCGCCTCGGCCGGCCCGCCCTCGGTCACCGAGGCGACCAGCGCGCCGCGGGCGCGATCCAGGCGCAGGCCCTCGGCAAGCTCGTCCGTCACCGTCTGAATGCGCACACCCAGCCAGCCGCGCTTGACCACGCCTTCCTGGCGGAGCTGGTCGATGATGTTGCGCGCCAGGTTGGAGGGAATGGCGAAGCCGATGCCGATCGAGCCGCCCGAGGGCGAGAAGATGGCCGAGTTGATGCCGATGACCTCGCCGTCGAGATTGAACATCGGGCCGCCGGAATTACCCCGGTTGATCGCGGCGTCGGTTTGAATGAAGTCGTCGTAGGGCCCGGAATTGATGTCGCGCTGGCGCGCCGAGACGATGCCGGCGGTCACGGAGCCGCCCAGGCCGAAGGGATTGCCGATAGCGATCACCCAGTCGCCGATCCGCGCCGCCTCGGAATCGCCCCAGCGGGTATAGGGCAGCGGCGTGTCGCTCTCGACCTTGAGCACCGCCAGATCGGTCTTCTCGTCGCTACCGACGACCTCGGCATCGAGGGTCGTGTCATCGGAAAGGCGGACCGAAATCTGATCGGCTTCGGCGATCACGTGGTGGTTGGTGACGATAAAGCCGCTCGGGTCGATGATGAAGCCGGAGCCGAGGGAGTTCTGGCGCCGCCGCCGCGGCTCCTGGCCGCCGCGCCGCTCGAAGAACTCGCGAAAGAACTCCTCGAACTCCTCGGAGCCGCGCCGGCGCTCGACCACCTGCGTGGTCGAGATGTTGACCACGACGGGCAGGAGATCGTCTACCAAGTCCGCGAAGCTGTCGGGGGCGGGCCGCGCCTGCGCCATTGTGGCCCAGATCAGCAGGGCCAGCAGAAGCGGCAGAAGAAAAAGCCAGCGGACGCCCGTGGCCGTACGCGCCACCGCCTTCGCGCTGGATCGAGGGCGACCAGCCTTCTTTACGTCATTCACCGAGATTTCTCCTTGTCGGCGCAACGCGACAAGCCGGCAAACCCGCGGCGCGGCGCGGTGGCCGGCATTGAACGGTCGGGACTAACCGCAACCTGGCAAGGCAGGGGTAGCCTTTCAACGCAGTCTATCATCACGAAGCTGTCATACCAATCCGGCGCAAATGTGGCCGGAGCCAAGGGCAAAGCCCCCAGACGCGCCGGTCGGGCGACTCATCCGCGCAGCAACCATACAGCGAAGACACCGGCTCCCGCCGACACCAAGCCGGCCACGCGGAGCGTCTCTGGCGGCACCTCCGCCAGGCGCTCCACCAGCCAGCGTAGTCGATCGGGAATCAGGGCCAAAATGATGCCTTCGATCACGAAAACCAGTGCGAGGGCAGTCAGAAGATCGGTCATGGCTCTCGCCGTTCGGCCCTCGGCCCGCGCCGACCCGACCGCCGGAAAGGGCCACCGACCTAAGGCTCCTCAGCTACTGACCGCCCGCACCAGCTCCACCTTCGTAACTGCGCCCGCCGACAGCGTCGAAGAAGTCGGCGAACTCGCCGTCCGGGGAGATCACCATGTAGGTCCCCTCGCCCAGCGAGTTGTTGTAGGCCTGCATAGAGCGATAAAAGTTGAAAAAGTCCTTATCCTTGCCGTAGGCGTCGTTGAGGATGCGGGTGCGCTCGCCCTCGCCTTCGCCGCGCAGGATCTCCGCCTCGCGCTCGGCCTCGGCCCGGATCACGGTCGCCTCGCGGTCGGCGCCGGCGCGGATCCGCTGGGCCTGCTCGAAGCCCTGGGCCCGGAATTCCGCGGCTTCGCGCTCGCGCTCCGACTTCATGCGATCGTACACCGCCTGACTGGTCTCGTCCGGCAAGTCAGAGCGGCGCAGGCGGACATCCACCACGTCGATCCCGAAGCGCTGCGACTCAACGTTTACCTGATCGCGGATCTGCAGCATGATCTCGATGCGCTCCTCGGAGAGCACACTGGCGAGGTTGACGTTGCCGAGCACGCCGCGGGCCGAGGCGTTGATGATCGTGCCCAGGCGCGAGCCGGCCGTGCCCTCCGTGCGCACCGTCTGATAGAAGCGCAAGGGGTCGCTGATCCGGTAGCGCGCATAGGTGTCGACCAGGAGCGGTTTCTGGTCTGCGAGGATCACGCGCTGCACCGGCGGGTCGAGGTTGAGCACCCGCCGCTCGTAGAACAGCACGTTCTGGATCAACGGCAGCTTGACCTTGAGGCCGGGCTCGCTGACCGCCCGCTTCGGCTCGCCGAGCTGCAGCACCAGCGCCTGCTGGGTCTGATGCACGGTGAAGAGGGCGCCCGAGGCGACGATGCCGAGCAGGACGACGACGACCCCGAGTATGAGAAGTAGTCTGCGATTCATGGCGTCTCTCCCTCGGCCTGCCTATTGCGTCGGCGACGCGGCGGTCTGCCCGCTGCGCCGCAGCTCGTTGAGCGGCAGGTAGGGGACCGGCCCCTGCGACCCGTTGCTGTCGATGATGACGGTGTCGGTCACCGATAGAACCTCCTGGATCGTCTCCAGATACATGCGGCGGCGCGCCACGTCGGGGTTCTGCGTATAGGCCTCGTAGACCGAGATGAAGCGCTTGGCCTCACCGTCGGCCTCGTTGACCAGACGCTCCTTGTAGGCCTCAGCGCCTTGGATCATGCGCTGGGCCTCGCCGCGGGCGCGCGGGATGATGTCGTTGCGGTAGGCGTCGGCCTCGTTGCGCAGGCGGTCACGGTCCTGCAGCGCGCGCTGCACGTCGTTGAAGGCGTCGATCACCGGCGCCGGCGGCTGCACCTCCTGGAGCTGGACCTGGGTGATCTCGATGCCGGCCTCGTACTCCTCGAGGATGCTCTGCAGCAGATCGCGCGTCTTGAGCTCCACGTCCTGACGCGCCTCGGTCAAGGCCGGCTGGATGTCTGTGCGGCCGATGATTTCGCGCATCGCGCTCTCGGCGGCGATTTTCACCGTCGCCTCGGGATCGCGGATGTTGAACAGGAACCGCCCGGCATCGGCGATCTTCCAGAGCACCGTGAAGTCGATATCGATGATGTTCTGGTCGCCGGTCAGCATCAGGCTCTCTTCCTCGACGTCGCGCCGGCTCGCGGCGCGGGCCGTGGCCCCGACCGAGCGAAAGCCGATGTCGATCGAGTTGATGCGCTCCACGCTGGGCGTCTCGACCGTCTCGATCGGGAAAGGCAGGTGCCAGTTGAGGCCCGGCTGCGTCGTCTCGGTCCACTCGCCGAATGTCAGCACCACGCCCTGCTGGTCCGGCTGGACCCGGTAGAAGCCCGAGACCAGCCAGGCAATCAGGACGATCGCGGCGATGATGATCAGGCCGCGGCTGCCGCCACCGCCCGATGGCAGGAAGCGCTTGAAGCGGTCCTGCCCCTTTCTGATGAAATCCTCGAAATCCGGTGGCCGTCCTCCGCCGAAACCACCGCCGCCGCCGCCGCCGGAGGGGCCTCGGCCCCAGGGACCGCCGTTGCCGCCCGATCCGCCACCCCAGGGGCCGCCGCCGCCGGAGCCGCCGTTGCCCCCTTGCTGTTGCCAAGGCATCCGTCCAAATCCTCGCTTCGTTGTCGGGTTGGCGTTGTGGAAAACGACCAGCCAGTCTTATATCACAGGCAGGGCTGAGTTAAGGGTTCGGCGGGTCGGTTGTTCCGGGCTTCTTTGTACCAGCGGATATTGGCAGACACCAGGAGTTGTCAAGGATGAGCCAAGTCACGGAACAACGGATTCTGGAGGCTCTGCGCGGCGTCATCGAGCCCGAGAAGGGAAAGGACGTGGTCAGCCTCGAGATGGTCACGGGCCTGGTCGTCAAGGACGGCAACGTCGGCTTCGCGCTCGAGGTCGATCCGCGCAAGGGCGGTCAGATGGAGCCGCTGCGCAAGGCCGCCGAGCAGGCCGTTGCCGGGCTCGAGGGCGTGCTTTCGGTCACCGCCGTGCTGACCGCGCACAGCGAGGGCCCGGGCGGCAACGGCCAGATGGGCGGCCAGATGGGCGGCCAGACGGGCGGCCGAGCCGGCGGCCCCAGCCAGGCGCAGGCCGCGCGGCCGGCGCCGGGCGCCGGACAGGCCATGGTGCCGGGGGTGGGCGCGATCGTCGCCGTGGCCAGCGGCAAGGGCGGCGTCGGCAAGTCGACCTGCGCGGTCAACATCGCGCTCGGCCTCGCGCGCATCGGCCGGCGCGTGGGCGTGCTCGACGCCGACATCTACGGCCCCTCGCAGCCGCGCATGCTGGGCATCAGCGGCCGGCCGACCTCGCCGGACGGCAAGATCCTCAATCCCATGGACAATTACGGCGTCAAGTGCATGTCCATGGGCTTCCTGGTGGCCGAGGACACGCCGATGATCTGGCGCGGGCCGATGGTCCAGAGCGCGCTACAGCAGATGCTGCGCGATGTCGACTGGGGCGAACTCGATGTGCTGGTCGTCGACATGCCGCCGGGCACGGGCGACGCCCAGCTCACCATGGCGCAGCAGGTGCCGCTGTCGGGCGCGGTGATCATCTCGACGCCCCAGGACATCGCCCTGCTCGACGCCCGCAAGGGCCTCAATATGTTCCGCAAGGTCGACGTGCCGGTGCTCGGCATCATCGAGAACATGAGCTACTTTTCCTGTCCGAGTTGCGGCCATATCTCCCACCCTTTCGACCACGGCGGCGCACGGCGCGAGGCCGACAAGCTCGGCATGGAGTTCCTCGGCGAGATCCCGCTCGACCTGGCGATCCGCGAGACCTCCGACGGCGGACAGCCGATCGTGGTCTCGCAGCCCGACAGCGCCAACGCCCAGGCCTACGTGGCGATCGCCGAGCGCATCTGGGCCAAGGTCTCGGCCGGCGCCGACGCCGAGGCCCGCCAGGCGCCCAAGATCGTCATGCAGTAGGCCCGGTGGACCGGGGCAGCGGCCGCGCGTCGTCCGACCGACCTTCGAAAAGATGGCATTCGACAGTCCCGCGCTCCGACGCGATCGGGCGCGGGGGCCTGCTGGCGCAGATGTCCATCGCCTCGGGGCAGCGCGGATGAAAAGTGCAGCCCGGCGGCGGGTCGATCGGGTTCGGGAAAGTCGCACCCATATGCGTGTCCGGCACGCCGCGCCCTGGATCGACCACCAGCACCGACTCGAGCAGCGCCCGTGTATAGGGATGATTGGGCGCGGAGAACAGCGAATCGGTATCGGACACCTCGACGATGCGTCCGAGATACATCACCGCGACCCGGGCCGCCATATGCTCGACCACGGCCAGATTGTGGCTGATCAACACGTAGGTCAGGTTGAGCTCGCCGCGCAGGTTCTGGAGCAGGTTCAAGATCTGCGATTGCACCGAGACGTCCAGCGCAGAGGTCGGTTCGTCGCAAATGACGATCTGCGGCCGGTTTATCAGGGCCCGGGCAATCGCGACCCGCTGACGCTGGCCGCCGGAGAGCTGGTTCGGATAGCTGTTGAACAGCCGGCGGGGCAGGCCGACCATCTCCATGATCTCCTCCACCCGCGCGCGCCAGCCAGCGCGGTCGTGCTGGCCCTGAATGCGCAGTGGCAGGCTGATGATCGCGCCTACGGACTTCCGCGGGTTGAGCGATGAGTAGGGATCCTGAAACACCGGCTGCAAGCGGCTCGCCAGTTGCAGCCGGCTGTATGACTGAATTGGCGCGCCGTCGATCATGATATCACCGGCGCTGGGCGGCAGTAGGCCAAGCAGCATTCGCGCCAGGGTTGTCTTGCCGCAACCGGATTCACCGACCAGGGCCACGACCTCGCCGCGGCGGATCTGCAGCGAGACGCCATTGACTGCCTGCAGTATCTTGCGGCGCCGAAACGCGCCGGCGGAGACCGTGAAGCTCCGGTACAGATCGCGGGCCTCGATCACAATGTCGTCCATCGACCA
>JAKSDN010000386.1 GCA_022360075.1 Kiloniellales bacterium
GACGCCTCGTTGCGCCGGGACTGCATCTCCTGCATCTCGGTCTGCGTCTTGCGGCGCTCGGCGTCGAGCGCCAGCACCTTCTCGGCCAGGGGCTCCAGCCCGCGGCGTCGAAGGCCCTCGTCGAAAGCCTCGGGGGACTCTCGAATCCACTTGATGTCAAACATGGAGCCTCAGCGAATCGAGCGGTCGTTTGCTTGCACGCGCGCCCTTATAAGCCCGCGTCGCCCGCCCTGTCCACGGGCAGGGGGCTCGAAACCACACGGTCGGGAACGAGGAAGGCTCAGGTCGCGGGCACGTCGCCGCTGTCGGCCTCGGCCTGCTCGGCCGCTTCTTCCTCGGCTTCGCGCTGGCGCTGCTTCTTCTCGACCAGTTTGGCCATGTAGATCGAGATCTCGTAGAGCAGGATGATCGGCAGGGCGAGCGAGATCTGGCTGATCGGGTCCGGCGGCGTGAAGATCGCCGCGACGACGAAAACGCCGACGATGGCGTACTTGCGCTTGCGCGCCATGCCTTCCGCTGTTGCCAGGCCGACCCGCGCCATCAGGGTCATGATCACCGGAAGCTGGAAGCACAGCCCGAAGGCGAAGATCAGCTTCATGACCAGCGAGAGGTACTCGGCGACCTTGGCCTCCAGCTCGATCGGCAGCGTGCCCTCCCCACCGCCGGTCTCGAAGGCGAGGAAGAACCGCCAGGCGAGCGGGAAGATCACGTAATAGACGAGGGCGCCGCCGAGGAAGAACAGGAAGGGCGTGGCGACCAGGAAGGGGCCGAAGGCCTTGCGCTCGTGCTTGTAGAGCCCAGGGGCCACGAACATCCAGATCTGGGTCAGAAACACCGGACAGGTGATGAAGGCGCCGAAGAAGAAGGCGACCTTCACGTGGGTGAAGAAGACCTCGGTCAGCGCCGTGTAGATCAGCCGCGGCGCCCGCTCCTTGTCCTCGGCGCGCTCGATCAGCAGGTCGGCGAGCGGCTGGACCAGGAAGTTGTAGAGATCCTGGGCGAAGTAGAAGCAGACCAGAAAGGCGACAAAAAGCGCGGCCACCGAATAGAGCAAGCGCTGCCGCAGCTCGATCAGGTGATCGAGCAAAGGCATCTTCTTACCGTCGTCGGTGCTGCTCACGGATTCACGCCGACTTCTGGCCGGAGGCGGCCTTCTCGACCGGCTCGGCCGGCGCCTCGGCCGGCGGCGTCAGGGAATGGGGCGGCGCCACCTGAACCGGATGCTCGATCACCGTGGCCTTGGGCTGCTCCTCCGCCGCCTTGGCGTCGCCTTTGGCCTTTGCCGGCTCGGGCGCGGCCTCTTCCTTGGCCGCTTGGCTCGTCTCGCGCGCGCTCTGCTCGATGTCCCGCACTTCGTCGCGCACGCCGCCGGTCGGGTCGATCGTGTCTTCGACGATGCGGTTGACGTTCATGCTCTTGGTGCTCTCGACCGCCTTGCGGGCATCCTCCAGCTCCGCCTCGCGCACCATCTCGTCGATCGAGGACTGGAACTCGCGGGTGATGCCCCGCGCCTTGCGCATCCACTGTCCCATGGTGCGCATCACGCCCGGCAGGTCCTTGGGCCCAATGACGATGAGCGCCAGAACGGCGACCACCGCGAGCTCGGACCAGCCGATATCAAGCATCACGCACCAAGGGGGCTAAGCGGGGCAAGGGGTTCACGAGGTCAGCCGGTCGAGGCTTTCTTGTCTTTCTCCTCGGTCGACGCGGAAGCGGCCACGTTCGCCTCCTGCTCGATCGACTTCGTCGAGGCGTCGCCGTCGGCGCCGGCATCTGCCGCCGCCTTATCTTCAGGTTCTTGTTTCAAACCCTTCTTGAAGGCATTGATTCCCTTGCCTGCATCGCCCATCAGCTTCGACAGCTTGCCGCCGCCGCCAAAGAGCACGAGGACGACCACCAGAACGATGATCCAGTGCCAAATCGAAAAGGTCCCCATAACGAGGATTCTCCTTGAGTTCCCGGTTCAGTCTCACTCAGGGGGCGGACTATCGCAAAAAGCCCCTGGCCCCGCAACGTCGGTAGGCCGGGCCCCGTTATGTGGCCCCGTTAAGCGGAAAAACAAAGGCTTGGGCCAAATCGAGCTCGATCGCGAGCGGCGCCTCGATGGGCGGCAGGAAGCGGCCCGGCATGCGAGAATGGAGGTGGTGCTGGGTCCCGTTCGGCCCGTCGATCGACAGGTGGATCAGGCTCGAGCGCCCGAGCAGCCGGGCGGCCATCACGCGCGCCGGCTCGGGCTGAGCGGCGCCGTTGCCGCCGGGTGAGCGCAGCCGCAGGGCCTCCGGCCGGACCAGCACTTCTACCGCCGTGCCATCGGCCAGCTTCTGGGCGGGCACGCTGCCGACCGGGGTGACCACGAGGCGGTCCCGCACGACCCCCTTGAAGCGGTTGATGTCGCCGAAGAAGGCGGCGGCGAAGCCGTCGACCGGGTTGTAGTAGAGCTCGGAGGGCGGGCCGAGCTGGACCAGCCGGCCCGCGCGCATGAGCGCGATCCGGTCAGCCATGAACATGGCCTCCTCCGGGTCGTGGGTGACGATCAGACTGGTCATGCCGCTTTCCTGAAGGACATGAAGCGTCTGGTCGCGGACCTGGTTTCGGAGCTGGGCGTCGAGGCCGGAGAAGGGCTCGTCCAGCAGCATCACCTTGGGTTTCGGCGCCAGCGCCCTGGCCAGGGCGATGCGCTGCTGCTGGCCGCCCGAGAGCGTGTGCGGATAGCTCTCGGCGGCCTCGCCCATGCCGACGAGCTCGAGCGCCTGCTTCACCCGCTCTTGGCGCTCCCCGGCGGAAAGCTGCTTCAGGCCGAAGGCCACGTTGTCGAACACGGAGAGGTGGGGGAAGAGGGCGTAGTCCTGGAACACCAAGCCGATGTTGCGCCGTTCCGGCGGCAGGTCGCGGCTCTCGTCGGC
>JAKSDN010000092.1 GCA_022360075.1 Kiloniellales bacterium
GACCGGATGGTCGATCGGGTCCACGACCTTCAGCCCCTCCTCGAAGGACTGCACGGCCAGCGCCTCGCGCATCTTGGCGCGCTGGTCGCTGAAGGGGATCGACAGGAAGGCGGTCGCCAGGTTGTTGTGCAGGATCGCAAACTCCTTGGGGTTGCGTTCCCTGGAGAAGGTTTGCAGGGCCTTCTGGTAGTGCGCGATCGCGTCGGTGATGCGAGCCTGGCCGAAGCCCGCAAGCGCCTGCTGTACCAGGCCCAGGTTCATCTGGATCTCGCCGATCTCCTCCGGCAGGCCGCCTTCCCTCAGACCCTCAAGGGCTGCTTCAAAGGCCGCGCGCGCCGCGTGGAGCGAGTCGCTGCCCTCTTCGGGTACGGCCTGGAGAGCGGTGCCCATGCGGGCTTGGAGCCGCGCGTGGAGCATGCCGTCGTCTTCCGAACAGAGCGCCAAGGCGCGCTCGTAGAGCCCGATCGCATCATGGATCTGTTGCGGCGTCTTCGGCTGCTGCTGGAGGCCCATGGCGATTTCCATGAGCATCTCGGCCTTCTCGCCGGGTGAGGCGTCCTCGGTCTCGATCGCGGTCAGCGCCGCCCGGACCTGTTCGTCTGCGAGAGTGGTCGCCACAGCGCCTCTCCTCCCCTGAATCCAGGCACTTTTGCGCCTTTTGCTTGTTGGGAAGCAGGTTAACGCCAGGCTGAGAAATCTGTCAAGTTCTTATGCGAATTGCAAACTTAGTTTGCAATTGGTGTGAAATGAACCCTGAGTGCCGCCTCGTCGGCGCTCCAAGCCGCCGGCAGCTCACGCTCCGTCTCCGGGTCGAGGCCATTGTCGAGGAAGAAGTCGAGAGCGTTGATCACGCGGTCGCCACGGCTGTTGCGCCGCTTCATCAGGTGGCCGCCGCCGGGCAGGTGGCGCACCGGCATGATCAGCAGCCCGTCCTCGCGGCGCAGCAAGACGACGGCCTCGAGACTGGCGAAATGGCGCTCGTAAAGCTCCGCCGAGAGGTAGATCGAGCCGCGCCGGAGCGCGACCGTCGCATCTTCATCGGCGGCCTGGGTCGCGCTAGGCCGCGCCGACATGGTCCTCGGTGCCAGTCTCGACCGCGATGATCGCGGCAAGCCGTTCGGTGACCCGATCAGCGGTCGCGGCGACCTCCGGGCTCAAATCGAGCCCGAAGTCCAAGTTCGCCGCCTCGATCAGGAACACGGTCACCTCGGCTGGAAAAGTCTCCTTGAAGATCTGCCGGCCGGCGTGGAGCGCGTGGTCCCAGCGGAAGTCGTGCAGGTTGAAGCTGTGCGGCGGCTGGTCTTCCAGCGCCTCGCCCGGCACCTCGAAGAGGCTGCCCGGCGGCGAGCCGGAGCGGCAGGCATCGATGACGATCAAGCGAGTTGCACCCCGAGCCTGGAACATGACCTCCATGCCAGCGGTGCCGGCATCGAACACTCGGACCTTCGTCAGGCCCTCGGCCGCCACACGGTCGCGCAGGCGCTGCGCCACGACAACGCCGACGCCGTCGTCGGAGCGATTAGGATTGCCGCAGCCGATGATGGTCAGCATGGCCGTAGGCGCGCTGTCTTACCAAAAGTCGCCAGTCGTGAATCCTGTGCCGTTTTAAAGCTCCTCCAAACCGCACCATCCTCCTCATCCTGAGCCTGTCGAAGGGTTCGGACACGAACCGAGCGGAGCTCTGGATCGCTCCGGCCCTTGCCCCAAGCTCCGAGCAATCCTCATACTTCGACAAGCTCAGCATGAGGGGATGGGGCCTAAACTGCATGGAGAAGTAAGGGTCAAGATCAGCAACCCTCGGACTCAAATGCGCCAGAGCCGGCAGGACCACTCCGGCTTGACCGGCAGCATCAGCTCCGGCAGCTCGCAGAACTGCCGGTGCACCAAGTAGTACATGCAGGTCTCGCAGGCCTGCTCGATCTCCTCGACCTCGACCGGGCGATCGGTGAAGCCGGCGATCACCAGCTTGGCCTGAAGGTCGTCGGGCGCGGTGCGTTGCAGGCGGCCGACGACGTCCTGCACGCTCTCGTGGCTGTCGGCACGCGGATGGGCCTCGGTCTCGAGTCCGCACCGCATGAGCGCCTCGAGCTCCGTGCGCAGCGACTCGTCCCGATCGCTTTCGATCGCGGCCGCCTCGCTGCTCATGGCATCTCTCCTCTCGCCTGTTCGAGCTGACCCACCGCTCAAATCCGCCACAGCCGGCACCACCACTCGGGCTCGACCGGCACCGACAGCTCCGGCAAGTCGCACCACTTGCGGTGCACCAGGAAGTA
>JAKSDN010001198.1 GCA_022360075.1 Kiloniellales bacterium
GCGCGCGCTTCGTCGATGCCGAGATCCTCGAGGGCTTGGCGCACGTCGAGATAGGACTTGCCGCAGGTGACGATGCCGAAACGCCGCTTGGGGCTGTCGATCATCCGGCGGTCGAGCTTATTGGCGCGGGCGAAGGCGATCGCTGCATAGACCTTGTAGCGGTGCAGGCGCGCTTCCTGCTCCAGGCGGTCGTCGGGCCAACGGATGTTGAGCCCGTCGGCCGGCAACTCGAAGTCCTCGGGCAGGACGATCTCGACGCGATGCGGATCGACGTAGACCGAGGCGGAGGACTCGACGGTCTCGGCGATGGTCTTGAAGCCGACCCAGCAGCCGGAGTAGCGGCTGAGCGCCCAGCCGTAGATGCCGAGGTCGAGGAACTCCTGGACGCCCGCCGGATTGAGCACGGGGATTCCGGCGTCCATGAAGGAGTACTCGCACTGATGGGCGAGCGTGGAGGACTTGGCGGTGTGGTCGTCGCCGGCCAGCAGCAGCACGCCGCCGTGGCGCGAGGAGCCGGCCGAGTTGCCGTGCTTGAAGACGTCGCCGCAGCGGTCGACGCCCGGGCCCTTGCCGTACCACATCGAGAACACGCCGTCGTAGGCGGCATCACCGTAGAGGGCGTTCTGCTGGCTGCCCCAAACGGCGGTGGCGGCCAGGTCCTCGTTGACGCCCGGCTGAAAGTGGATGTGGTTGCGGGCCAGGAACTGACGCGCGGCCCAGAGCTGCTGATCGAGCCCGCCGAGCGGCGAGCCGCGATAGCCGGAGATGAAGCTGCCGGTGTTGAGCCCGGCGGCGACGTCGCGCTGCCGCTGCATCATCGGCAGGCGCACGAGCGCCTGCGTGCCGGTGAGGAAGACCCGTCCTGAGTCGAGGGCGTACTTGTCGTCGAGAGAGACCGCCGCCAGAGCCATGTGTCGCCAACTCCTGAGCCGGTTCCTGGAACGCCGCCTTTGGGCCCACCTTACCCCAGGGAGCAGTGGGCCATAGCATTTCTTAAAGAAAGGTAATAGTTGCTGACCTATTCGGCAATCGCCGGACGGGCGAACCGGGGCAGAAAGAAAAGAAACTGCGCGGGAGGGGGCTTCCCCGGCCGAGAGTTACGTTTCGGCCGACGGCTGCGCAACAATCCGCCTTGGGCGCTCGGCCGCCGTCCTTGCCCGAGTCGCAACCAGGGGCCTGTGGCGTCGGCGGTCGCTAGTAACGCAGGCCGATGGTCGTGTTGGTCGGGCCTTTCACCTCGATCGCCGCTTCCTCGAAGGAAGGCGGCCCGAAGGCTCTGATCCAGGCGCCGTTGCTGAAGCCCAGGCCCTCGGCCGGGAGTCCGATGAAGGTCTTGTCGAACTCGCCGTTGCCGTTCTCGTCGTGGTAGGCGATCAAGGCATAGAGTCCGGGCTCGATGTCCTTGAATAAGATCGCCTTCTCGCCGCTGCTGGCCGGCGCGCTGCTTTCCAGCAGGATCGCGTCGGTCTCCGTGAAGCCCTTGGGGTCCGACCAGAGCGCGATGCGCAGGCTGCCCTGGTCGCTGCGCACGTCCTTGATCACGACCTCGAGCGAGGACTCCTCGGCCGGCGCGGCGATCGCCGATCCGGCAACGACTGCGAGGGCGACGAGGCCGCCCAGGACCTTTGACTTCCCCAACATCTCCGCCGCTCCAGCAAACCAAGCCCGATGCAAACAATCGGATTCGGCCCCCATCTGTCCCGGAGGCATATAGTCCAGCGCTGCGCAAATGAAAAGGGGTTGCTTTTTCGGGGCTTAGTGTGTTTGCGCCGGGCGGTCAAGCTCGGCCCGAGCCCCTGCCGCCGTTCAGCTCCTGGTCCATCTTGAAGGCCGGCGAGGTGACATGGGCCTCGAGGCCGCGCAGGCGCAGCTCGAGCGTTCGGAACTTGTGCTTGAGGCCGGCGAAGGTCTTGCTGGGGTCGGTGCGGACCGAGCGCCAGAAGGCCTCCTCCTCCTTGGTCTCGAACAGGTCTTCGGGCTGCACGTCGAGGAGCCAGGCCAGGAAGAGATAGGTGACCAGCGTCGGCGGCGGGAACATCAAGAGAAAGACCAACCAGACCAGGCGCACCAGGCCGGCATTGATCCCGGCGTAGTCGGCGATGCCGCCGCAGACGCCGAGGATCTTGGCGCCGGCGCGCGGGCGGCGGTAGAGCCGGCTGCGGCTCGGCGACTGGCCAGACTGCGCGTGGTGGCGCCAGGTGCCCGGCCCGCTCCAGCTCCACCGGCTGCGACGGGGACCGCAGCGGGAATGACGCTGGCGCCAGGTCACGGCTTGTTTCTCCAGCCGGGCGCCTCGGCGTCGAGGATCTGTTCCAGAGTCGCGATCCGCGTCTCCATCTTCGCCGCGCTCTCCCAAAGGTCCGAGAGGACCTGCTCGTCGTCGGCGGAGATCGACTTCGCCAGACGCCAGCGGGTGACGTAGTGGGCGATGATCCACAGCGGTGCGACCACCGCCAGGAAGATGATCAGCGGTACTTCGATAAACGAGAGGATGCTCATGGCGTTCCGTCCAGGCCTGCCCCCTTATCGCCGATCGCTCACCGCTTGTCGCGCGCCGCGATCCGGTCCTTCAGGCTTTCGAGCTCCGCCTCGATCGCGCTTTCGGCCTCCAGCGCCGCGATCTCCTCGGCCAGGGTCTTGCGCTGACCGAGATCGAAGGCTTCGACCCGGCCCTCGGCCTCGTCGAGCTTGCGCTCGACCTGCTCGAAGCGGGCCAGCGCGTCGTCGACCCGGCCATCCTGCAGCGTCGTGCGCACCTTCAGGCGCGAGCCGGCGGCCTCCTGCCGGGTGACGATCGCCTTCTGCTTGGCCTTGGCTTCCGCGAGCTTGGCCTGAAGCTTGGCGATGTCGGCATCGCCCTGGACGATCGCCTCTTCGACCTGGACCAGCTCCTGCTCCAATATGCCGGCCGTGTCGGCGAGCTTGGCCTTTTCCAGGAGCGCGGCCTTGGCCAGGTCCTCGCGGCCCTTCTCCAGCGCCAGCTCGGCGCGCCGCGCCCACTCCTCCTGGGCCTCCTTGACCTGGTCGAGCTTGCGGGCGATCGCTTTCTTGTCGGCGATCGAGCGCGCCGCGTTGGTGCGCACCTCGACCAGGGTGTCCTCCATCTCCTGGATGATCAGGCGGATGATCTTCTCCGGCTCCTCCGCCCGGTCGAGGATCGCGTTGATGTTCGAATTGATGATGTCGGCAAGTCGGGAAAAGATGCTCATGGCGTGCTTCCTGTAATCTGCGGGGGTCGCGGTCAGCCGAGGATGAGGCCGATCACCAGGCCGGCGAAAAACAGCAGCCAGTGCTCGGCGGTCAGGCTGCGCAGATAGGTCCGGAGGCGTTCCGCCAGCTCGGGGCCGCGATGATGCGCCCGCGTATGGCGCCAGTCGGACTGCCGGAAATCCGTGAAGTCGTCGTTCCTCATGGTTATCGAATGTCCTCTCGCTTTCTTCCCGAGGCGCCTTGCCTCGATGGTTGCCCTGAGATCTGCAGAGATCGTGCCAAACCGGCGACGTGGGGCAGGTAGTTGTTTTTGCTCGAAAAATTGTAGCGTGCCATTTTTAGCAGCGATTTCTATGATGTGGAAATTGCTAATTGATAGTAGAAAATCCCGATATTTGGCTTATTTGGTCAGTCATGATCGAATCGTTGCCGCCGCCCATCGGGGAATCACCGGCTTTTCTGAGACTTCTGGAGCGGGTCTCCCGGGTCGCGCCGCTGGACCGGCCGGTTCTCGTGGTCGGCGAGCGCGGCACCGGCAAGGAGCTGATCGCCGCCCGGCTGCACTTCCTCTCGCGCCGCTGGGACGCCGCCTTCATCAAGCTGAACTGCGCGGCGCTGGCCGAGAACTTGATCGAGGCCGAGCTCTTCGGCCACGAGGCGGGCGCCTTCACCGGGGCGACGCGGCGGCGCCTCGGCCGCTTCGAGCTGGCCCACGGCGGCAGCCTGTTCCTGGACGAGATCGCCAACGCGAGCCTGGCGGTCCAGGAGAAAGTTCTGCGGGTGATCGAGTACGGCGAGATGGAGCGTCTCGGCGGCACCGAGACCCTGAAGGTCGACGTGCGGGTGATCGCGGCGACCAACGTCGATCTGCCGGCCGAGGCCGAGGCCGGACGCTTCCGCCACGACCTGCTCGACCGTCTGGCCTTCGATGTGCTGACCGTGCCGCCGCTGCGGGCGCGCGAGGGCGACGTGGCGCTGCTCGCCCAACATTTCGGCCGCGCCATGGCGCACGAGCTGGATTGGCCGGCCTTCAAGGGATTCTCCGGCGACGCCGTGGCGCAGCTCGAGGCTTACGCCTGGCCCGGCAACGTGCGCGAGCTGCGCAACGTGGTCGAGCGCGCCCTGGCCCACGCGGCGAGCCCAGACCGGCCGATTTCGACGCTCGCCTTCGACCCTTTCGAGTCGCCCTACCGGCCGCTGACCAAGCCGCGCGAGCCCGCGCAAAGCGCCGGCGAGCCCGCCGCGCCGGTGGCGTGTTCCGATCCGCAGGCGCCCTTCGACTTCCGCGCCGCGGTGGCGGCCTACGAGGAAGCGCTTCTAGGCCGTGCCCTGGCGGCCAAGCGCCACAATCAGCGAGCCACCGCCCGCCACCTCGGGCTCAGCTACGACCAGCTCCGCAACGCCTTGCGCAAGCACGGGCTGCTGGCACCGAGGCAAGAACCAGGCGCGTGATGACCGGCCTGCGACCCGCGGATCAAGCCTCGCCCTGAAGGTCCGCGAGCTGGGTCATCAGGCCCGTGCCCGGAAGCTGTCCGACCTTGGCATCCTTCATGTCGGCGTCGCGCAGGTTGGCGTTCAGCAGGTCGGCGCCTCTCAGATCGGCGCCGACGAGCTTGGCCCGCAGCAGATTGGCGCCGCGAAGCCGCGCCGCCGCCAGGAGGGCGCCGTTGAGATTGGCGCCGACCAGGTTCGTCATCTCGAGATTGGCCAGCGCCAGGTTGGCGCCGGCGAGATCGAAGTCGCTGAGGTCGCTGCCCGAGAAGTCCGCCTGGCGACCCGCCTTGCCGCCGTGGTGGAACCACTCCTCGTGTTCTTGAAGCACGCGCGCGATCGTCTCCGGGTCCCTCTGCGCGCGCGTCGCGACCAGGGCCAGACCCAGATTCAGGCTCTCCGCCCCGGCGCCCGAGATCGCCGCGCTGCGCAGATCGGCTTCGTCCAGGCGCGCACCCTCGAGGTTGGCGTCGATCAGCTCCGCGCCGTGGAACAGCGCGCAACGCACGTCAGCGTCCTTGAGATTCGCGTGGTCCAGGATCGCGCCGCTGAAATCCACGCTCTTCAGCTTCGAGCTGGCCAGGTTCGTGCCGCGCAGGGTCGCGCAGCGGAAAGTGCTGCCCGTGTCGACCGTGACCTCTCGCCGGGCGACGTCCATGATCGCGCCTTCGCGCAGGTCGGCGCCCTCCAGATCGGTCGAAGTCAGATTGGCGCCCTCGAAGGTGGTGGCGCGCAGATCGGCCTTGAAGAAGTCGGCGTGGGAGAGGTCGGCCTCGTCGAAACAGGCGCCGAACAGCTGGGCGAAGCGGAAGCTGGCGCGTTTCAGCTTGGCGGCCTTGAAGTCGCAGGCGAAGAACTCCGACTCCGCGAAATCCATCCCATCGAAGCGCAGGCCTTCGAGCGTGCAGTGCCGGAGGACCGCCTTTCGTCCGCCGGGTTTGCCCTCGACGAAGCGCCGATGCTGGTCGTGCAGCTTGTCCAGCAGGTCCTGGGACAGCCGCATGTTCTTCAGCGCCTTGGCTCCCGTATAGGTGGGACTGGCATGGCTCAGCATGGACAAAGGGCGGCCGTTTCCGGTTGCGGTGGCGTGTCGAATGCGAGGGGCTTGGCCCCGGCGTGAATGCCGCGCGTGGTGAAGCGGCGTTGCGCCTTGATCTCTAGGCTCGCAAGTGTAGCCCTAAGTGCCTAAATGCGGGGTAAAGTATTGCCGGCATTTGATATATTCCCGAGCGAGGCGCTGCGCTCCGGCGCCTGCTAAGGGGCGCCCTAGCCGCCGTAGAGCCGCTCGATCTGCTCGCCGTAAGCCGCCGTGATCATGTGCCGGCGGATCTTCAGGGTCGGGGTCATCATGCCGTTCTCGACCGAGAAGGGCTCCGGCGGCACCAGGAAGCGGCGCAACTTCTCGATGTTGGACAGGCTGGCGTTGACCCGCTCCAGCGCCTCGCCCAGCGCCTTGCGCAGCGCCGGGTCCTCGGCCAGCGCCGACAGGTCCTGCGCTTTCCGCCCTGGCCCCGCCACCTCGCGCAGGCATTCCTCGTCGGGGACCAGCAGGGCCACGAGGTGCGAGCGCTTGTCGCCGAACACCATCGCCTGGGCGATCTCGGGCTGTAGGGTTAACAGACCTTCAATGCGGGCGGGCGACACGTTGTCGCCGCCGGAGAGGACGATGATGTCCTTCTTGCGGTCGGTGATCTGGAGATAGCCGTCCTCGTCGATCTTGCCGATGTCGCCGGTGTGCAGCCAGCCGTTCTGTAGCGCGCGGGCCGTGGCCTCCTCGTCCTTCCAGTAGCCCTTCATCACCAGCTCGCCGCGGATCAGGATCTCGCCGTCCTCGGCGATCTTGACCTCGACGCCGCGCAGCGGCGGTCCCACCGTATGCATCTTCACCTTGCCGGGCAGGTTCGCGGAGACCACCGGCGCGGCCTCCGTCTGGCCATAGCCTTGCAGCACCGGCAGGCCGAGGGCGGTGAAAAAGACGCCGATGTCGGGATTGAGCGCGGCGCCGCCCGAGACCATGCCCTTCAGCCGGCCGCCGAAGCGCTCGCGCATCTTCTCGCGCACCAAGCGCTCGGCGAGGCTGTCCTGTAGGCGCTCGACCAGGGTCAGGCTGCCGGGCTCTTGGTACTTCTTGCGGCCCAGTCTCAGCGCCATGTCGAAGAGGGTCTTCTTCACGCCGCCCGCCTTCTCGACGCCGCGCAGGATGCGCTGGTTCATCATCTCGTAGAGCCGAGGCACGGCGGTCATGATCGTTGGCCGGGACTCGGCCAGGTTCGTCAGCAGGTGCTCGACGCCCTCGGCGTAGTAGATCTGCGCGCCGATCGAAATCGGAAAGAACTGCCCGGCCGTGTGCTCGTAGGAATGGGACAGCGGCAGGAACGACAGGAAAACCTCGTCGCCGAGCCCGAAGGTCTCCAGCAGGTGATAGGCGCCCATGCAATTGCACAGGATGTTGCCGTGCGTCAACATCACGCCCTTGGGCACACCGCCGGTGCCGGAAGTGTAGATGAAGCAGGCCACGTCGTCGCGCTTGACCTCGGCGACCCGCGCGTCGATGTCGTCCTCGGCCTGCTCGCCGGCAGCGATGACCGCGTCCCAGGCATGCAGAGCCAGGCTGTCGCTGCCC
>JAKSDN010000090.1 GCA_022360075.1 Kiloniellales bacterium
GAAGCATCGATGGTGCGTAGTTTCGTCGAGCGGGCGAGCGATTCCCAAGTCAAGTCGCTGGAGAAGGCGTTGCAGCGCGTGGCGACGGCGGCGTTGAAGTCGAACGTCGTCGCCTATTCCAATGCGCTGGTCGAGCTGACCAACGTGATCCTTGCCGGTGCGGACAACGAGTTGGCCAGCCAAGTCCTCAGCCGGCTGCGGGCCCGCATGACCTATCTCCGCGTCATCACGGCGAGGGCTGCCAGCAGAGAGCAGCGCGAAGGCACGATTGCAGCCTTGACGGCAGTGGTCGAAGCGATTGCGACCCGTGACGCCGATGCGGCCGAACGCCTGCTGAAGGCCTATGTCGCGCGCTCGGCGAGTTTCGCGTTGCAGCTGCTGAAGGAGATTGAGGTCGATCAGGGAGCCGACGAACCAAGGGCCCAAGGGAGGGGTGCTTGAACGCGATGGAGTACGTGCGGCTTGGCTTCAGCAACCTGACGATCTCCCGCCTTGGCCTCGGCGCCATGGGCTTCGGCGATAAGGCCTGGCGGGAATGGGTTCTGGACGAGGCCGCGAGCCGGTCGATCGTCCGCGGCGCATTGGACCACGGGATCAACTTCTTCGACACCTGCGACTTCTACTCGGCGGGGCGCAGCGAGGAGGTCTTGAAGGCCACCCTGTTGAACGACGTACCGCGGCACTCGGTGGTCATTGCCACCAAGGTCGGCAATCCGATGCACAGCCACCCGAACGGCCGCGGCTATTCGCGCAAGCATATCATCGAAGCCGCCGAAGCTTCGTTGCGTCGTCTAGGGACCGACTACATCGACCTTTACCAGACGCATATCTGGGATCCTCATACGAATCTCGAGGAACTGGCCGAGGCCTTCGACAGCCTCGTACGTGCCGGGAAGGTGCTTTATCTTGGAGCAACGACCATGCCCGCGTGGACCTTCTGCAGATTGGACAGCGTCTCTCGCCAAGGCCGCTATGCTCGCTTCGTCTCGATGCAGTGCGAGTACAATCCAGCCCATCGCGAGGCGGAGCGCGAGATGATCCCTTTCTGCCGGGC
Organism: Kiloniellales bacterium; assembly: GCA_022360075.1. The sequence continues at coordinate 1,055 of JAKSDN010000090.1, forward strand.
GGAGGACATAGGCCTTGTGCCTTTCAGCCCGGTCGCGCGAGGGTTCCTGGCTGCCGACCGTCGGCTAGCGCAGCACGCCTCCGATCGCACCCGGACGGACGACTACACCCGCAAGCATTACGGACGCGAGGCCGACTACGAGGTCTATGAGGCCATCGCTAAGGTGGCCGAGAACTGTGGCGCTTCACCGGCCCAGGTGTCCCTTGCCTGGACAGCACAGCGCCCGGGCGTCACGGCGCCGATATTCGGCGCGACCGAGGTGCGTCATGTCGACGAGGCCGTTCAGGCGATTGGCTTGTCTCTGGACGAGACCGCGGTGGCGTCAATCGCTGCGGCCTACAGCCCGCGGCCCCTCGATGCGCTCGGCCACTAATGCCTGGCATGCAACGCGAGAGGAGCGGATCAGGCCCGCCGACGAAGCATCGATTCGAAGCGGGGGCCGCGCCTGAACTGGCCGAATGCCAAAGCTGGCCGGCGGAACATCTGGAGATTGGTGGCGTCCGAACCTTCGTCACCAGAGCCGGGGCGGGCCGCCCCCTACTGCTGCTTCATGGATGTAGCGTCGCAGTGGATGCACGCCTGACGTGGTTTCGCACCCTTCTCAAGGCGGCGCAGTACGCAGAGGCTTTTACCTACGATCAACCGGGCTTCGGCCGCAGCGCAATGCCGTCGCCGCTGGAACTGCCAGACCGCCTTCGGAGAGCGCAACACGCGGCTGCGCTGATCGATCACCTTGGACTTCGGGACGTCTGCGTCGTTGGCCACTCGGAGGGCGGATTCATGGCCGCTTGGCTGGCCATACACCGTCCCGCCCACGTTCGCTCGCTCGTGATCGTTGCGAGCGGTGGCACGGCGCCAAGTCTCGGCGATGCGCGGGACCTTGATTGGCAGGCGGCATCGCGTCGTACATACGACTACAGCGTGCGCACGCGGAGTGAGGATGTATTCATTGCCACCGAGCCCCGATTGGCAAACGACTCTGACCTCGCCTTCGAGACGCTGCTGCGTGGGAACTACCGTGAAGCGCAACACAGCGGAAACCTCGAGATGTTCCTGAGAAGAGCGCGCACAACTGGCGACTACAGTGACTATGCCGGATTGCAGGAGCGCGAGCTCTTTCCGCACCTTGAAAAGGTCGCCGCCCCGGCCCTTCTCGTCTGGGGCGGTGACGATCCGACCGTGCCGGTCGAGCGCGGGCTAGCGCTTGCCGATCGCATGCCGACAAGC
>JAKSDN010000938.1 GCA_022360075.1 Kiloniellales bacterium
CCTATCGCTACAGCCACTTCACCGACGTCGATCGCTGGCTCTCGACCTTCACCCGCGCCGAGGCCGAGGCCTATCTTGCCGCCCAGAAGGACAGCGCCTCGCACCCGAACGTCGCGCTCGACATGCGCCTGCCGGGCTACTTCTCCTATACCGAGATTCTGGAGATCGAGCTTTCCAAGGCGTTGGCTGGTCAGGTCTCTGCCCAAGAGGCGCTCGATGCCGTCGCCGAGCAGTGGGATGCGCTGACCGACGACTTCGGGCGCGATACGCAGCTCGCGGCCTATCGCTCCTCCATGGGCCTGCCGCCGCTCTGACCGCCTGACGGTTGGATGGTGGCCCGTAACCCGACTCCCTCCCCCTTAATGGGGGAGGATCGGGGCGGGGGTGGCCCAGCGACCCGCGACGTGCGATTTCAGCAACCGAAAGCGACGCCATGGCCAGCGTCAGCCTGAACGCGATCACCAAGCGCTTCGGCGATGTCGAGGTCCTGCCGGCGCTCTCGCTCGAGGTGGCGGACCGGGAGTTCGTGGTCCTGGTCGGGCCCTCGGGCTGTGGCAAGACGACGACCCTGCGCATCATCGCCGGCCTGGAGCCGGCGAGCTCCGGCCAGGTCATGATCGGCGAGCGCGACGTCTCAGAGCTGCGTCCTGGTCTGCGCAACTGCTCCATGGTGTTCCAGAACTACGCGCTCTATCCGCACATGACGGTGCGTGAGAACATCGCCTACGGTATGAAGGTTCGTGGCGAGCCGAAAGCCGTGATAGCCGAGCGGGTCGAGGCTGCGGCCCGCACGCTGGGCCTCGAGCCATTCCTGGAGCGCCGGCCTGGTAAGCTCTCCGGCGGCCAGCGCCAGCGCGTGGCGATCGGCCGCGCGATCGTGCGCCAGCCCGATGTCTTTCTGTTCGACGAGCCGCTCTCCAACCTCGACGCCAAGCTGCGGATCGAGATGCGCGCCGAGATCAAGAACCTGCATCGCCACCTGCAGCACACCATCGTCTACGTTACTCACGATCAGGTCGAGGCCATGACCCTGGCCGACCGGGTCGTCGTCATGAACCAGGGCCGGATCGAGCAGATCGCAGCGCCCTTGGAACTCTACGAGCGGCCGGCCAACCGCTTCGTCGCGGGCTTCATCGGGGCGCCGAGCATGAACTTCCTGGACGGCCAGATTGTGGGGGCGGACGGCGGGCTGGCTGTTCGTCTCGCAAACCACGCGATTTTGCCGCTGCCAGCATCAACCAACGCTTCCGTTCAGGCCTACATCGATCGCCCGGTGGTCTTCGGGATCAGGCCGGAGCATATGGCAGGCGGTGGAGAAGGCGAGGCCGTGGTCTCGTTCCGGCCCAAGGTGATCGAGCCGTTGGGCCCGCACACAATGCTGATCGGCGAGCTCGCGGGCGCCGCCTTCACGGCCCAGGTCGA
>JAKSDN010001291.1 GCA_022360075.1 Kiloniellales bacterium
AGCCCGAGCGGCAAACGGCTCGACAAGGACATCACCGGATGCCGCGAGTGCCACCATCCGCTGACCGACATGGAATACGTGTTCTCCTACGAGCACATGCTCCGCTGAGCATCGGTATTGGGAAGATGCTGAGGCGGGCGGGTTAGGCTCCGTTGATCCGATGACGGGGCCACGGGCGACCTCCTCCGTGCCGGACACGTCGATGCGCCTGTCGAGACCGACACGGCCGCATTGATCGAAGCAGCGGTTGTGGCGGCTCCGATCCCCTAGACAGACTTTCAGTCATCGACACCGATTGAAGGAATAGGAGCAGGTGAAAACAGCGGAAAAGCCAATCTGCGTCGTTGGGGCCAGCGGCCTCGTCGGCTCGAACATCGTCAAGGCCGCCCTCGAGCGTGGCTACGACGTTCGCGGCACGATGAGAGACAAGGACGCGCCGGACAAAGCCCCCTATCTGAAGGCGCTGCCGGGCGCACCCGAGCGCTTGACGCTCTTCAGCGCCGACATGGCCGACGAAGAAGCCTTCGACGAGGCTCTTTCGGGCGCCGACTGCGTCTTCATCGCCTGCCTCGTTCCGACCTACTTCGGCGCCTCGGGCAAGCCGGCGCGCGAGATGGAGGACGAACAGGGCTACGCGGAAATCATCATGCCGACGGTGAACGGCTGCCTGAACATCATGCGCGCCGCGGCCCGGCAGGCGGTCCCCAACGTCGTGATCTGCAGCAGCACCAGCAGCACCAACCCGGTGCCGCCGGTGCCTCGGAAGAGCGAGGTGGACCACTGGTCGGACGAGCGCGAGCAGTGCCGGGCCAAGAAATACACCTCCGCCACCAAGACCGTGATGGAAAAGGCCGCGATCAAGTTCGCCGAAGAACACGACATGCGCCTGTCCATCCTCCTGCCGACCGGCATGTTCGGCCCGGTCATTCTGCCGGCGCAGATGAACGGCAACCCGCATCGCTGGCTACGCGCCCTGATCGATGGAGAGCCGGGACGGCACGAGAAGATCCCGAACGACTCCACCTCGATGATCCATCTGCACGATCTGGCGGCCCTTTTCCTGGCCGCCTATGAGAACGCCAGCGCATCGGGTCGCTACTACGGCGTCTACGACAGTTGGCACTGGCAGGACATCTACGCGGAGCTTCGGAAGATCCTGCCGGACATGAGAATGCCGGCCCCGCTGACGGAACCGCCCGTGCCCCCCACCGGCTTCGACTTCACCCGCCGCGACAGTCTTGGCGTTGCCCTCCGGGATATCCCGACGTTTCTGCGCGAAACGATCGAATGGATAAAGTCCGAGCCCTTCGCTGAACGATAGGCTTCCGCGCTTCGGATCGGAAAAGCGTAGGGCGCAATAGCGCAAGCGTATTGCGCCGGATGGCGCCACACGGGCGAGCCATCATTCGCCTGTCATGGTTGCCGGTCTGGAGCAGCGTCCACTTCCGAGGAGCCAGGCCCGATCACCGTTGGTCGGTATGCGACACAAAGCGGGCACCACCGAACACCGTGATTAAGCCTGCAGGAGGCGCTCGATCGGGATCTCGGCTACCTCATCGTTCGGGCGTGACAGATAGAACTCGGCCAGAAGATTGCCTTCGGTCTCTTCGCCCGTTGGATCGATGCCGCGCTCGTGCAGTTGCTCAAGGACGCGCTCCTGTTCATCGGTCGAAACGAACTGACGCTGGACGAAGGTTCGGCCTTCGAGCTTCTCGGTCACATAGCCCCAGTCATTCAGGGTCACCTCGATAGGGTCGAAGGGGAACAGCCGCAGCACGAAATTGCCCATCCATGGCGAGCGTCCTTGCGTGACGGCCGGTAGCAGGCGATCGAAGCTCTTCTCCGTCACGTAGCCGACGCAGCCCGTCGACGTCACCAGATCGACCGCCGCCAAATTCTCCTTCGCCGGTCCAGGCAACGGCTCCGTCTCCAGGTTGACGGCGAGGCCCTCGTCCAGCAGGCCTGCCTCCTCGGCGAATGCGACGGCGGACTCGGCTTGGTCGAGACCAATCACCTCTATGCCCTCGGGTTCGTCAAGGTCGGCGAAAAAGCGCCGGTCGTGCTCGACGACCTCCTCGGATGTGACTTCGGAAAGCGCTTTACTATCCCAATGTTCATAGAGGTCCGGCATCGACAGATCGTGTTTCAGCAGTGCCGCGTTGACACCATACGAACAGCCCAAGTCGAGCAGATGGACCGTTTCGTTTGGCCCACGCCGCAGGTGGGAGATCAGCTTCTGGAAGATCGGCTTGGCGAGGCCGGGGATGCTATAGCCAATCTTCCTTAGCTCGCGGAAATATGCCCTCGGGTCAGGCTGATTGTAGATGTGGTCCATGTTGGCCTTGGCCTCATTGATGTTCTCGAAGGCGGCATCGTCCGACATGGATTTCCTTTCTCCAGTTTCACTTTGGTTACACAGCTGAACAGCCCGTGAAGGCCAAAACCCGATTCACCCAGGCGCACGAAGTGCAAAGCAGCGAACCGACAGGTCGCGACGCGACCGCGGTCGGAGCAGACAACTGTTGGCTGGGCTGGTTCGGGCGAAGCTAACATGGCTGTCCCCGAATCGAAACCGGCATTCAGAGGTCTGAGCAGGACGCAACCGCGCAACAACCGCTCGTGGCCAGAAGCAGGTATGCCGGTCAGCCTTCGAGCACGGACGCGCCACCTCATACAGCCGAAGGTTGAGCCTCGCCGTCGGCTTTCGAACGGTTCGGTCTGCTCAGCCTTGGGACGGCGACGCGCCGGCCGCGCCGTCTGATGGTCGGGGCGTGACCCGAAGCCGACTTCGCGCTACGGCGGCGGCCGGCTAGATTGATGGCCCCCAACCCGTCAGTCTGGTAGCATCCGCGACGCAAGTTTCGGAGGTCTGCGAGGGGCGGAGTGGATATCGGCGCATGGCTGCGGGCGTTGGAGCTGGAGCGCTACGAGCAGGTGTTCCGTGACAACGATGTCGACGGCGATCTCCTGCTGGACCTGACCGAGGCCGATCTGGAGAAGCTCGGCGTCGCTTCACTTGGCCACCGAAAGATGCTCCTGCGGGCGATAGAGGCCCTGCGTCCGCCTGGAGTCGGCCTAGCGGCCGGCGCGACCGCCGTTGCCGATGAAGCGTCGCTCGCGCCTCCACCCCCGGCTTCACGATCACAGGCGGAGAGACGCCAGCTGACGGTGATGTTCGTCGATCTCGTCGACTCGACCGCGCTTTCGGCTGCGCTAGATCCCGAGGACATGGGCGAGGTGATCCGCGGCTACCAGAACGCGGTGGCCGGCGAGATCGCCCGCTTCGAGGGGCATGTTGCCAAGTTCATGGGCGACGGCGTGCTGGCCTATTTCGGCTGGCCGCGGGCCCATGAGGACGAGGCCGAGCGGGCGGTCCGGACCGGGCTCGCGGCGACCCGGGCGGTGGGCGACCTGCGCACGCCTGAGGGGCAGCCTCTGGCCGCGCGGATCGGCATCGCCACTGGTCTGGTGGTGGTGGGGGACCTGGTGGGCGAGGGGGCGTCGCAAGAGGAGGCGGTGGTCGGCGAGACGCCCAACCTGGCGGCCCGCCTCCAGGCGCTGGCGGAGCCCGGCCAGGTGGTGATCGCCGAGGCGACGCGGCGGCTGATCGGTGGCGGCTTCGACCTCCAGGACCTCGGGCGGCACCAGCTGAAGGGTCTTTCGGCGCCGGTCGGCGCCTTTGGCGTGGCCGGCGAGCAGGCGCTGGAGAGCCGTTTCGAGGCGCGTGCGGGCCCGGCGATTATGCCGATGGTGGGCCGCGACCAGGAGCTTGCGCTGCTCCTCGAGCGTTGGGCGCAGGCCAAGGCGGGCGAGGGCCAGGGGGTGCTGCTGGTTGGCGAGGCCGGCATCGGCAAGTCGCGCATCGGCCGGGCGGTCTTGGATGCGGTGGCCGAAGAGCCCCATGTCCGAATCTGCTACCAGTGCTCGCCGTATCATGGCGACAGCGCGCTCTGGCCGGTGACCCAGCAGCTGAACCAAGCTGCCCGGATCGCGG
>JAKSDN010001321.1 GCA_022360075.1 Kiloniellales bacterium
GCGTGACTGCGACGAAGCGGGAGGGCGACGGTGCCACGCCGGTCGGCGCCTGGCCCTTGCGACGGGTGCTCTACCGCCCGGATCGCTTGGAGCCGCCGGAGACGCGCCTGCCGACACGCCCGCTCTCGCCGAGCGATGGCTGGTGCGACGATCCCGGCGATCCGGCCTACAACCTTCCGGTCACACTGCCGCACCCGGCCCGACACGAGCGGCTTTGGCGCGAAGACGCGATCTACGATGTCATCGTCGTCCTCGGGCATAACGACGACCCGCCGGTCGCCGGTCTGGGCAGCGCGATCTTCCTGCACGTCGCGCGGCCGGACTACGCGCCGACAGAGGGCTGCGTTGCCTTGAGCCTGCCGCATCTCCGCGAGCTGCTGCGCGCAGCGCCCACCTCAAGCCGGCTGCGGATCACACCGGGCAGGGCCTGATACCTCGAGCGCGCCGGGGCGCCACTTCAATCTGGTCGGGGCGGGCGCGCGCCGAAAATCGCCGTACCGACGCGCACGTGCGTCGCACCGAAGCGGATCGCGGTCTCGAAGTCGGCGGACATACCCATGGAGAGCTGGTCGAGGCCCACCCGGCGGGCGATGTCGCGCAGCAGCGCGAAGTGCAGAGCGGGCTCCTCTTCCTGCGGCGGGATGCACATCAGCCCGACGACCGGCAGCGCCAACTCGTCACGGCAGTGCTTCACGAAGGCTTCGGCCTCGGCCGGCGGTACGCCGGCCTTCTGCGGCTCCTCGCCGGTATTGACCTGAACGAAGCAACGCGGCCGACGGCCGCTCTTGGCCATCTCCTTCGCCAGCGCCGCCGCCAGCTTGGGCCGGTCGAGCGTCTCGATGACGTCGAACAGCGCCACGGCATCTGCGGCCTTGTTGGTCTGCAGCGGACCGACCAGGTGCAGTTCCAGTTCGGGATGAGCGGCCTTGAGCGCCGGATACTTCGCCTTCGCCTCCTGAACGCGGTTCTCGCCGAACACGGTCAGCCCCGCGGCGATCGCGGCCTCGACGCGTTCGACGCCGTGCACCTTGCTGACGGCGACCAGCGTGATCTCCGCCGGGTCGCGCTGCACGGCGGCCGCGGCGGCTGCGATCTGCCGGCCCACCGCTTCGACGTTCTCGGCGACGCTCGACACGGCCCTTAGGCCTCGGGAATGACGTCGAAGGCGATGCTGACGCGCGGCTCGTCGCTTTCGAAGGGAATCGTGCGGTGCCAGAAATAGGACGGGAAGAGAAGCATCAGACCCTCCTGCGGCTCGACCATTTTGAGGTCGGGCTCGGCCTTGGCGTTGAAGAGAGCCGGGCTTCGGCCGAACTCGATCCAGCCCTGGGACCCGCCGTCCTGCGTGACGACCTTCGGCAGCTTCGCGTAGTAGACGCCGCTGACCAGACCGGTCGGATGGTTGTGCGACGCCTGGTGCCCGCCGGAGCCGAGGACGGTCCCCCAAACCGAGAGGCGCCAGCGCTCCGGCGGCGGCACGAAATAGGCATCTTCGCTGCCGGCCGAAAGCTTGTCGAGATAGCCGGACACGACCGCCTCGATGGTCTCGATCAAGGCCATGACGGCCGGGTCCCGATCCTTGACCAGGTCGCCGGTCTGGCCGCCCCGGCGCGTCGTTTTGCTCGGCCGGTCCTGCACCAAAGTGTCGTGCCCGATCATGCGCTCGGCCAGGAGGGCGTTGAAGTCCGTGACGCTGCGATAGCCGGGAACGGAAGCGATACGACGGGACTGCAAGTGCCGGTCGTAGTCGCACAGCAGTGCCGCCCGCTCGAGGTCCTGCGGCTCCCCCCGGTCGGCGAGCGCGAAGCCGAGCGTGCTGATCGCCCGAACGCAACGGGGATCGAGCTCGCGCGCGCGCGACAAAGCCGCTACGGCCGGCTCGAGCCGACCTAAGCTCATCAAGGCGATGCCCAGGTTGGCGTGTAGATCGGCACTGTCGGGCCGCAAGGCCAGAGCGCGCTCGATCTTCTCGACGGCCATCTCGGGCTCGCCGGTATCCAGCAAGAGGCCGCTCAGGTTGGCGGCGGATTCGACGCTGTTGGGGTCAAGGGCCAGAGCTCGCTCGAAGGCCGCCATCGCGTCGTCGACTTGACCGAGACGTTGCAGAGCGAAGCCCAGGCCCTCGTGGGCCTGGCTGACCTGAGGTCCCGCCTCGACCGCGCGCCGGAACAGCTCCGTGGCCGCATCGAAGTCGTCCTCGGCAAGGCGTATGTTGCCCAAATTGACCAGCGCCGGCAGATGGTCCGGCGCCGCCTCGAGCACGTTGGCGTAGGCTTGGGCGGTGGCGCCATCGCCGGCAAGCTCGAGGATGTGGGCTCGATTGAAGAGGTATTCGGGATTGCTCGGCCTCTCGGCCAAGGCAGACTCGATCAAATCGCGCGCATGGACGAGCTGGCCGCGTTGGGCAGCGACGACACCCAGCAGGTTGAGCGCGTCGGGATGGCGCGGCGCCAGGCTCAGCACGCGCGTGTAGAGCGATTGTGCTTCGGCGAGACGGCCTTGCTGATGGTGAGCGAGCGCTTCGGCCAGAAGCCGGTCCAGATCGCTCGAGGCTGCGTCGCTTTCGGGCTGCATGTCCTGTGTGTCTTTGTTCGTTTCGGCCTGTGAACCGGCTTTCCGGGCAAGCTAGACTACTTCGGCCAATCGCCCCAAGCCATCCCGACACGCGAGCGGCACCACATCCCGAGCCGTTGGTCGCAGACGAAAGGAGATCTGCGATCGCGCAGGCGATCCAATTGCACTGCCTGGCAACGCTGGAGGATGGAAAGCGGAGAGGCAGCGTCTTAGCGTCGATCGGTCGGCGCCTCTCCGATCACCGAACCGCAGATAAAGAGAGGGGGCGGAAAACCGCCCCCTCTGTCGAGTTCGATCGAGAAAAGCGTCAGAAGCGGAAGGTCACGCCGCCAATGCCGGCGAAACCATGGTTGTCCGCGCCGCTCTCGCCATCCCAGTTGGCATACATGCCAGAGAGACTGGCCGTGATGCCGGGACCAACGGCGTATTCGACACCGGCCTCGACCGCGTCGAGGACGTCTTCGTCGCCGTTGAGGATGTCGCCTTCGATCTCGCCGTGGATGTAGGTGCCACCGAAGCTCCACGGTCCGGTCGAGTAGGAGATACCGGCGTCATAGGACCAACCCTCGGTCGAGTCGGCGCCGCTGGTGTAGGTCGCAGCCGAGATCGTGGTGATCCGCGACGCGAAAACACCGGTCGGCGTACGAGCCGCACCAAGGGTAGCACCGCCGAAGTCGGTCCGGCTGAACGAGCTCGTGGTCGGCGTCAAGCGGCCGTCGATTTCAGCCGCAACCGAGCCACCGATGACAACACCGGCGAAGCCGATGTTGATGCCGCCGGAGACCTGCTGGATGTCGTCCTGGCTGATCGTGCGGGTCTTGATCGCCGCGCCGTTGGTGGTGGTGCCGAGCCTCGGATCGATGATCGTGATGTCATCGTCCGGCGCCTCGGCCCGGCGGTAGCCGCCGGCGACCGACACGTCGACGCCGCCGAAGGACTCGACGAAGTTCAGGCCGACCGAGATGCCGTGACGATACTCGGTATCCTCGTCCGCCTGCACCGGGCTGTTCTTGCCTTCGCCGCTGAAGGCGAGGGCGGCCTGGTAGGACACGCCGAGCTGGAAGCCGAACAGACGCGGCGTGAAGTAGGTCAGCGTGTGCTCGTCGTTACCGGTGTCCAGGTTCGTCGAGATCGCCGGGCTGCGGAAGTCCGCCTTGAAGCCCGCCGGCGCGGGGATGAACGAGGTCACCCAGCCGGAGTTGACCGGCACACCGACGTTCGGTGCCGAGTACTGCATCAGGTAGGCAGCGGTGTTCTCCGAGCCGAAGTTGACCCGGCCGAAACTGCCTTCCATGTAGCCGTAGTTTTCGTCGATCTGGTCGCCCGAGCTGAACGACTCAAGCTGGATGTTGGCACCGAAGCTGATGCCGTTGTCCAGAGTCGTCTCGCCGGTAAACCAGACCTCGCCGTCGCTGTACATGCCGGTTTCAGCGAAATCATTGCCGTCTTGATCGACGTCGCCGGCCCCGAAGTAGTTATTCATATAACCACCGAGCCCAAGCTTGATCCCGCCTTCGGCCTGCGCAGCGCCCGAAGCCATGACTCCGGCGGAGACCAACGCGGTCGTACCGTAGAGGAGCTTCTTCATCGCCACTATGTCCCTCTTCGTGGATCCCTATATACGGGTTTCCGCGGATTTGCCCCCCGTCGAAGCGACAATGTGACGTGCGCCTGCCGGGAATCCTGTGGAAACTGCCCCCCGCAAGTCACGAGAAGCTGATGAATAGAGCCCGATAACGCCGCGTCCGGTCAAGGCTTTGGCGGTTCGATCGTGGCAAAAACTCACCACTGTGGCAAAGAGGACACAGGGGCGGCCCAACAGTCGTCATATTCGAGCGATTTCAAAGCGGTCCGAGGCAATCTTCTACGGGATTATACAGTGAGCGCGCCTTCAGAATCGATGTAGCCGAGATCCGTCATGACGGGCCGGTGCGCGTTCACTAGCTGCTCGGCCTGGGCCGGCGTCAGCGCGTCGCGCCAGCCTCCGCTTCGACCGGCGCGAAAGAACTTGGCCTTGCCGTCCGGCCGCGCCTCCTTGAAGGAGCCTTGGCGCTCTTGCCCAGCCAGCTCCTCGAAATTACTGAATTCAATGGCTTTTTCCAACTTCTCCCGGTCCTCCGGCAAGTTGGCGAAGCGAGCCAGCGCCGCGAAAGACTCAGCCGGCTGCTTCTGCATGTCTTCGTAGCGCATCAAGTGGAGCGGCAAGCCTGGTGCGCGGGTCCAGGAACGAACATGGTCCGACCAGCTACTGAGGTATTGCGTGACCTGGCCACCTGAAGGCGGCAGCACATAGTCCCGGTCGCAGAGCAGCTCAACGGCCCGGTCGTAGGTGACTTGATAGTGGTGAGCGAAGGAAACCGCGACATCGAGGGGATTTCGCACGATATAGACGGCGCCAGCGGTGGCCGAAGGCGTGATCAGCGGCTGGCCATCGACCTTGAGGACGGCGTTGTGGGTCTTCACCAGCACGTTGTCGGACCGGGAATGGGCGAACCACTCGTGGATCTTCGGCCGCAACCGCCAGATCTCGGCCTCGCTGAGCTCCTCGGCCTTGCGACCCGTGAACTGCTCGTAATGGACCAAGAAGCCGTCGCCCAGCATGAAGTCCGACAGCTTGTTGATGGCAAGCGGCTTTTCGGGGTCGAGCAGCAGGTTGCCGAGAAACGCCCGGACCCAGGTGTTGCCGGACTTGGGATAGGATGCCAACCAGAGGATGCCTGGCATGGAAGGCCTCGTTTCAGGGGTACAAGGGCAAGCTTGGCTGCCGGCCGCGATGGCTCGGCAGTCTGCGTCGAAAGGCCGCCCGAGAACAAGGCTCGCCGCGGTCGAGGCCTGACGCAGCTAGGATTGGCCAAAGGCGTCGAAGGCGATGCTAATCCGTTCGCCGGATGCCTCGAACGGCACGGTGCGGTGCCAGAAAAACGAAGGAAACAGGAGCAGCGTGCCCGGCTGCGGACGATAGGAACGGGTCTCCGGATCGCTCGCCGTCCTGATGCCAGGGCCTCTGAGGCCGAACTCGATCCAGCCGGCCCGCTCATCTCGATCGGCCGCTGCGGCTTCGGGAATCTGGAGGTAGTAGACACCGCTCACCCAGCCGGAGGGATGCGTGTGCGGCTCCTGATAGCCGCCCTCCTGCAGAACTACCCCCCAGGCGGTCAGGCGATAGTCCCTGAGCCGGTGGGCGAGGAAGGGGTGGCGAGAGTCCTCCGGCAGCTCCCTTACGTAGGCGTCGATCGCGCGGCGAACCTGGATTTCGAAGCTGCGAAAGAGCGCCGATCCGTCAAGCAACTCCTCGGTCTGGCGACCCTCGCGCGTCGTCTTGTTGGCCGGATCGCGTCGCAGGGTTGGATGGCTCCGCAACGCGCCGATCAGGGCTTCGTTGAAAGCCGCCAACGATCGGAACGCTGCCGGCGGCTCGAGTCTTCGGCTCGCAATCAGCCGGTCGAAGTCCATTAAAAACCGAGCGTCCGACTCGCGGCCGAGCTCAAGGAGAGCCGCAGCCTTCAAGGTCAGGATGCCACCACGTCCTGGATCGAACTGCAGGGCGGCGTCGCAAGTCTCCAGGGCCTTGAGCGCCTGGCCGCGATCGAGATAGGCGGCACAGAGATTGGACAGGGCTTCGGGATGGCCCGGCCGCTTGACCAAGGCCTGAACGAAGGCAGAAACCGCCTGCTCCAGATTTCCCTCGCGCCGGTGTATCAAGCCGAGCGCGTTGAGCGCCTCGGCGTTGTCTGGATCGGCCGCAAGCACCTGCCGGTGCAGGCCTCGCGCGGCATCGTAATGGCCGAGCTCCCGCTCGGCCCGGCCCAAGGCGTTCAGACTCCCGCCGTCCTGCGGCTCGATTGCCAGCGCGCGGCGATAGGCCTCTGCCGCCTTCGCCGCGCGGCCCTGCTTCATCAGCACGTTGCCGAGGTTACGGTGGACACCGCTGCGCGTGTCGTCCACGGCCAGAGAGCGATGATAGCTCTCAGCGGCTTCCGCGAAACGACCCAGCGACTCTAGAAGATTGCCGAGGTTGTTGTGGGCCTGAGCACTCTTCGGATGGAGCGCAAGAGCCTTGCGATAGGCTTCGATCGCGCGTTCCGGACGGCGCAGTGCGGTCTCGGCCAAGGCCAAGTTGTAGTAGAAGGCGGCTTGGTCGGGGTCGATGGCGATGGCCCGCCCGAGCAGCTCGCTGGCGCGCGCCGCCTGGCCTTGCCGCAGGGCCAAGATACCCAGCAACTCGATCGGCGCGGAATCGCCCGGTGCCTGCTCCACGAGCTGCTCGCAGAGAATCGCCGCTTCCGCGAAGCGTCCGGCCCTATAGAGAGCCGTGACCTGATCCAGTGTGGGCTTCGGCCCGCCCATATCGTGCGCCGGTGTTGGTTGCTTCGGCCGCTGCGTCATACATCTTTGCCCGACAGGATATTTCCGCGCGCCGTAATGGGGCCGCCGTTCTGTCGTCGCCTGGCCGATTCGACCACTATCTTCAGCGATTTGCCCGGTCCGTGACAACCAGTTTGCAACGTGGGCGAGTGTCGGGCTGAAGGCCAGACCCCAGCGGGCCGAGCCGTTCCCGGCGCCTTGTCGGCGGGCGACGGCTCCGCCATACTCCGCCGCCCCCGGGCCGCCACGCTCCTTAGATTGCCGAGTGCTCGCGTGACTCAGAACGTTCAGCAGCTACCCACCACGGCGGAGTTCTATGAGCTCGCCAGAAACCATCAGAGCGCCGGTGATCTCGAGCGTGCGAAGCGGCTGTACGGCCAGATCCTGCTGAGCGTGCCGCATCACGCGGAATCGCTGACCATGCTGGCCTCGATCGCCTATCAGCAAGGCGATGACGTTCAGGCCGAGGCCTATCTCGACCAGGCGGTGAAGATCTACCGGGCGGTCCTGGACCAGATGCCGCAGAACCTGAGGGTGCGCGCACCGCTGGCCAACCTGCTCCTGGCGCGCGGCAAGCTTGCCGAGGCCGAGGCGGCGGTCGGCGAACTGATGCTGCCGCTGAACCCGATCCGGGCCACGCCCGAGACCTTTGTCGCCCGCCGGCGCAGCGGCATCGATCGCGGCCTGCCGACGATGGTCATCAACACCGTCCCGAAGTCGGCGAGCGAGAGCATTTGGAATCAGCTTGCCGAGGGCCTGGGCCTGGGCCAATGCCACCTGTCTCTCGGGCTCTATCCGGACTGCTGCCTGATTCCAGCCCGGGTCCACAGCGCCGCCGAGGGCGGCCTGGTGGTCAAAGAGCACATTCGGGCAACGCCGCACAACGTCGGGCAACTGGCCCAGGAAGGCCTGAACCGCTTGGTCTTTCACGTGCGTGACCCGCGCCAGGCGACTTTGTCTTGGGCGCATTTCGTGCACGATGATGTGTCGATGCGCCTCATGGGGCCGGTCTGGCGCAAGATCGTGCCTTCCGCCGACACCTTGCGCGCAGACCTCTCCGGGCTGATCGACTGGTGCATCGAGCAATACCTGCCGCTGCTCATCGAGTTCATGGCCGGCTGGATCGAGCTCGAACGGGATTCCAGCTCGCCGCTCGACCTGCTGTTCCTGACCTTCGAGAAGTTCCGCACCGAACCGGACGCCTATTTCGGCGAGATCCTGCGCTTCTACGACATCGATCCGAAGCTCTTCGCCAGCGACGCACAGGCCGATGTCGTTCACCTGCGCAAAGGCCTCCTCGACGAATGGCGCGAGGTCTTCAGCCCCGATCAGCAGGCGCGGGCCTGGTCCCTGATCCCCAAGGACATGGCCACGGCTTTCGGCTGGGAGCCCTGACCGGCCGGCTTGCCGAGACTTGCGGTCGCTTGCTGTTTGGGGCTATTCACTGGTCACTGGGCTTCGGTACGCCAAAACGGCGGCTCGAGAAGGGCTTCGCCCGGGCCTCGGCAGGAAACCCGGCAGCCCGTGACAAGAACGGAGATTTGGGGACTCGTCCATGCCAGGACTGATTCAGCGTGCGGGCGGCTTGTTGTCGGGCGCTTTGGTCGCGGTGGCGCTCGTCGCCTGCGGCCCTTCGACCACGGAGTTTCCACGCCAGGCCGATCGGAAAGGCGGCGGCACTTACGGCGAGCGAGAGTCCGTCTTCGGGCAAGGCGGCCTGAATCTGTTCGGCGGCGGCGGAGACGGGCCGCTCGAGCAAGGCGAGGGCGGGGCCGGCGCCGGTATCGGGGTCAACAGCTATCTCTGGCGGGCCTCGCTCGATACCATCTCGTTCATGCCCCTGGCCTCGGCCGATCCCTTCGGCGGCGTGATCATCACCGACTGGTATTCTCCCCCCGAGGCCGCGAACGAGCGCTTCAAGGTCAACGTCTACATCCTCGGCCGCGACCTGCGCGCCGACGGCATCCGCGCGGCGGTCTTCCGGCAAGAA
>JAKSDN010000271.1 GCA_022360075.1 Kiloniellales bacterium
GTGCTGGCCTCGCTCGACGAGCATTTCCTCTTCGTCGCGCCCTACAGCGAGCCGGTCGACGGCTGGTTCACCAAGGAAGAGATCGCCGCCCACAGCCGCACGCGGCCCGACGTGCCGGACGCCTATCTCCTGGAGCACCGCAACGCCTACAACTACAGCCTGGTCGACTGGGGCATCACCCTGCCCTACCGGGTCTGGGAGCAGCTCAGCGATGGCGCGCGCTACCGCGTCGAGATCGAGGTCGAGACCAAGCCCGGCGTCATGCGCGTCGCCGAGTACTTCCTGCCCGGGCGCCGGCCGGAGGTCATCTGCCTGAACGGCCACATCGACGAGCTCTGCAACGACGACCTCTCCGGCACGATCCTCGGTCTGGAGGTGATGCGCGGCCTGATCGAGCGGCCGGAGCGCGAGTTCTCCTACCAGCTTCTGCTGGCGCCGGAGATGATGGGCACGCTGTTCTACGTGCTGAACAATCGCGAGCGCGTCGCCAAGACCGTCGGCATGCTGAACCTGGAGGCGGTCGGCGCCGGCGAGAGCTGGGCGCTGAAGCGCGCCTTCAAGGACGGCGAGCTCTTCGAGGAGAGCCTGCGCGCGGCCTTCGCCCGGCTCGGCTATGGCTACGAGGAGTTGGACTTCTTCGACGGCTACGGCAACGACGAGCGCGTGATCGCCTGGCCGACGATCGGCATCCCCGGCATCGGCCTGCAGCGCCATCCCTTCGCCGAGTACCACACCAGCAAGGACACGCCGGAACTGCTGTCGCTCGACCTTTTGGCCGAGGCGATCGAGATCTGCGATGCCTTCATCGACGTGATGGAGCG
This sequence comes from Kiloniellales bacterium, assembly GCA_022360075.1. Next base: position 822 of record JAKSDN010000271.1, read on the forward strand.
CAACTACGTGCCGGCCTACGTCAACTTCGCGCAGCCCTGGCTGACCCGCCACGGCCTCTACTTCGATGCCGTCGAGGACCGTGAGAACTTCCGCAAGTTCAATAACCTCGTGCTGTTCAACCTCGACGGCGAAAAGTCGGTGCTGGAGCTGGCCCGCCTTTCCGGGCTCGACTTCGACACCGTCTGGCGCTTCCTGGAGGCCTTCGTCGAGAAGCGGCTGGTGCGCAAGCAGCCGCTGCCCCTCGCCGCGAAGGCCGGCTAAAAGGACCTGACTGCGATGCTTTCAGCCGAACTGCAGTACAACACCAGCGACGCCTTCACCAAGAACTTCGGCGCCGACAAGATCTATCGGATGCTGGCGGAGCGCTACGGCGAGCGCTACCACGCCTATCGCCGCGACTGGCAGCGGGCGGGGCCGGACTGGATGCCGGACTATCCGCTGAACATGGTTCTCGACCTGGTCGACAAGTGCAATCTCGCCTGCCCGCAATGCCTGCGCGCGCCGGACCTGATCAAGGACTACGACGGCTACATCGGCACGCAGGAGTATTTGGACTACGCGGTCATCGAGCGCATTCTCGACGAGAGCGCGCAATACCACATGCCCTCGGTGAATATCGGCGGCAGCGGCGAGTGCACGCTGCACCCGGATTTCCTGAAGGTGGTGCAGAAGGTGATGGCGATCGACGTCTGCGAGCTGCGCATCATCACCAATGGCCTGAGGCTCAAGGGCGCGATCGCCGAAGGCCTGATCGAGGCACAGCCGCACATGGTCTCGATCTCCATCGACGGCTTCAGCCCGGCGGCCTTCGCCAAGAGCCGCGGCAAGGCGCATCGCTATCAGGAGGTGGTCGACAACGCCGTCGCCTTCGCCGAGCTCAAGCGCAAGCTGAAGGCGACCTGGCCGCTGTTCCGCGTCTCCTTCGTGCGCCAGGAGGGCAACAAGCACGAGACCGAGGACTTCATCGAGTTCTGGTCGAACTACGCCGACATGATCGACATCCAGACCTACCACGACCGCCGCGCCGAGCAGTTCAAGGACGACTTCGACTGCTTCGAGCCCTTCAAGCGCCTGGCGATCTGGGCCTATGGCGGCACCGGCCCCTGCTGCGGTTTTCCCGGCATCGTCTACAACATGGGCGACTACAAGACCGCCTCGATCCACGAGATCTGGCACGGCGATGCGATGAACAACATGCGCGCCATGATGATGAGCAAGACCTTCCAGCTCCCCTGTCTGAAATGCCAGGGCACGCGGACCGTCGTCTGAGAGTCCGACTCGAAGAGAGCTTCGTGATTTCTGTCGGTTCGAATGCCTCCTCTGTCATCACCGGGCTTGACCCGGTGATCCAGGACAACGCCTGCGTCAAGCGACCCCTGGATTGCCGGATCAAGTCCGGCAATGACAGTGAACAGGTGGCATTCACCGGATTCTAGTTCAGCCTTCAATTGCCACGGTTCAATTCATGAGGCTGCCTACCTTCTCTGTTTTGGACGGCAAGGCATGACGTTCCCGGTCGCGTTCAAGCAGCGCCAGGAGGTCTACCTCGGCGCCAA
>JAKSDN010000015.1 GCA_022360075.1 Kiloniellales bacterium
CGGAGCTTCAACCTGACGGCCTTCGTCTCGGAGCCGGTCAAGCCGCTGATCGACGTGATCGTGAATTGCCCGGACCTCGGGGTCTATCTCAGCCAGTCCGACCGCGGCGAGCTGGTGATCGGCGGCGCGCCCGATCCCGGCCAGTCCTTCCGGCGCGATATCAAGCAGAGCGTCTTCGAGGACGCGGTCTGCGCGATGCTGGAGCTGTTTCCGGCCTTCAAGCGCCTGAAGCTGATGCGGCAATGGGGCGGCACGCTGGAGATCGCCCACGACGCCACGCCGATCGTCGGCAAGACCGAAATCCCCGGGCTCTACGTGACGGCCGGCTGGTGGGGCGGCTTCAAGGCCATTCCGGCCGGCGGCTACACGCTCGCCCACCTGATCGCCGAGGACGCGCCGCACCCGCTGATCGCGCCCTTCTCGCTCGATCGCTTCCGGCACCTGGACTTCGTCCTGGAGTCCGGCACCACCACCGCCCGCTAGCCCGAACGCTTTGCCATGCTGTTGATCCCCTGCCCCTTCTGCGGCCCGCGCAACGAAAGCGAGTTCGCCTACGGCGGACCGGCGAAGCCGCGGCGGCCGGGCGAACCCATGGCGCTCAGCGATGCGGACTGGGTCGACTATCTGACCGCGCCCGAGAACCCCGTGGGCCCGGTGCGCGAGACCTGGTGGCATGTGCGCGGCTGCGGCCGCTGGGTAACGATCAGGCGGCATACGCTCACCCACGAGATTCTGGACGAGGACGCCGATGACCGGCGGTGACCATCGGCTCCCCACCGGGGGCCGGATCGACCGTTCGCGCCCGCTGCGCTTCCGCTTCAACGGCACGCGCTACGACGGCTACGAGGGCGATACCTTGGCCTCGGCGCTTCTGGCCCATGGAGTCCATCTGACGGCGCGCAGCTTCAAGTATCACCGGCCGCGCGGCATCGTCGGCGCGGGCGTGGAGGAGCCAGCGTCCTTCGTCGAGCTGCTCGGCGAGGCCGAGTCCGGCAACCAGCCGATCACGACCCTGCGCCTCTACGACGGGCTCGAGGCCCGGGCGGTCAACTGCTGGCCCTCGCCGCGCTTCGATCTCCTCTCGGTCAATCAGGCCTTCGCCCGCCTGCTGCCGGCGGGTTTCTACTACAAGACCTTCATGTGGCCGAACTGGCATCTCTTCGAGCCCGCGATCCGGCGCGCGGCCGGCCTGGCCGCAGCACCGCGGGCGGCGCATCGCCAGGGCCGCTTCGAGACGCGCCACGGCCATTGCGACGTCCTGGTCGTCGGGGCGGGGCCGGCCGGCCTGATGGCCGCGCTCGCCGCAGCGCGCAGCGGCCTGAGGGTCATGCTCGCCGACGAAGGGCCGGAGCCGGGCGGCGCGCTGCTCGGTCAGCGGGCGACGCTGGACGGGCGTCCCGCGCTCGACTGGGTCGCCAAGGCGACCGCGGCGCTTGACGGCATGGCCAACGTCACCCGCCTGCGGGATGCGACGGTCTGGGCCTACCGCGAGGCCAACCTGCTCCTGGTGACCGAGCGGTCGCCGGACGCGGCTCACGTGTTTCAGCGCACCTGGCGGCTGCGCGCACGCCGGGTGGTGATCGCGACCGGCGCCATCGAACGCGGCCTGGTTTTCGCCGACAACGACCGGCCCGGCGTGATGCTGGCCTCCGCCGCCCGGACCTACGTCAAGCGCTATGCCGTCCGGCCCGGGCGACGCGCGGTCGTCTTCACCAACAACAGCGGCGCCTACGCGGCGGCAGCGGAGCTGAAGGCCGCGGGCATCGAGATCGCCGCGATCGTGGACTCTCGGCCGCGCGTTCCCGAGGCGGCCATGGCTCTCGTGCCGGACGTCGAGGTCCTGCCCGGTCATGTCGTCGCCCGCAGCCATGGCGCACGCCGCGTCGCGGGCGCGACCGTGAGCGCAGTATCCGGCGGACGCGGCCGCCGAATCGATTGCGACCTACTCTGCCTCTCCGGCGGCTGGAACCCCGCCGTGCACCTCTACTCCCAATCGCGCAGCCCGCTGCGCTACGACGCGACTCTCGCCACTTTCGTGCCAGACACGCCGGCGCAGCAAGCCGTGGTCTGCGCTGGCGCCGCCGCCGGCTGTTTCGACCTAGCCGAAGCGCTCGCCGATGGCGCCGAGAAGGGCCGTCGCGCGGCCGAGGCTCTGGGCGCCACGGCGAAGGCCGTAGAGCCGCCAACGGCAGAGCAAGCACTGCCCTATGACATCGTGCCGCTCTGGCATGTGGGACCCGAAAGAGACACGGACAGAGCCTTCGTCGATCTCCAGCATGACGTGACTCTCGCCGACGTCCACCTGGCGATGCGCGAGGGCTTCGGCGCGGTCGAGCACGTCAAGCGCTACACCACCGCCGGCATGGGCATCGATCAAGGCAAGACCGGCAACATCAACGTCATCGGCGCCATCGCGGCGGCCCAGGGCGTCGGGCTCGAGGATGTCGGCACCACAACCTTCCGCTCGCCCACCACGCCGGTCGAATTCGGCGCTTTGGCCGGTGCCCGGGAAGAGAGCGTCGTGCTGCCCTATCGCCACACGCCGCTCACGGCCTGGCACAAGCGAAACGGCGCCGTGATGTACGAGGCCGGCGCACGCTGGCAGCGACCGGGCTATTACCCGGAGCCCGGCGAGAGCTTCCAGGAAACGGTCAACCGCGAGGCGCGGGCCGTGCGCAGCGGCGCCGCGGTCTACGACGGCTCGCCGCTCGGCAAGTTCGAGATCAAGGGCCGCGACGCCCCGCGCCTGATCGAGATGCTCTACACCAACCGCTTTGCCACGCTGAAGACCGGGATGGGCCGCTACGGGATCATGCTGTCGGAGGACGGCCTGATCCTCGACGACGGCGTCACCTTCAAGCTGGGCGAAGGCCACTACCTCATGTCGACCTCGACCGCCCATGCCGGCGAGGTCGAGCGCCACATGGAACACTTCCTCCAGATAGAGCGGCCGGATTGGCAAGTCTGGATCACGCCGGTGACGTCGCAGTGGGCCAACGCCACGGTCTGTGGCCCCCAAGCCCGGGACGTCATGGCGGCCCTGGGTGGCGATATCGACCTCTCGCCGGAGGCCTTTCCCTTCATGGCCCTGCGCGAGGGCACGATCGCGGGCTTTCCGGCGCGGGTCTGC
>JAKSDN010001427.1 GCA_022360075.1 Kiloniellales bacterium
GCGATCCAGTGCCGGTCGAGCCCCAACTCGGCCCGAACCGCCTCCGCGGCGGCAGCGTCCATCATGTCATAGCCATAGCGCCCGGCCGCGATCCGGTAAGCCGCGTCGCCAGGCAGCGCCTGCATCATGGCGAAGCACACGATGCCCACGATGACGGCAACAATGAAGGCTTGCAGCCCTCGCTGGACAAGGGCCGCAAGGAAGGGTCGAGCAGAGGTCATTCCGACCAGGAGATTTTGCTCAGACCGTAACTGCGTTGCAGCGGATCGATGACCACCCCTTGCAATCCAGACGCGATGGCAACGGTGTGCTGGTACCAAACAATCGGGATCACCGGCAGTTCGTCGTGCAGACCGCGAGTCACCTTGGAGATGTTCTCAGATCGGAGCGCTTGATCGCTCGTCGCGGCAATGGCGATAAGGGCGTCAGCCACCTCCGCGTTTTCCCATCCCATCGCGCCCCAGTCACCACCACCGGCGCCGAAGTCTTGCAGGACCGTGCCGATTGGATCCGGCGTCAGCGAATAGTTGCGCGCGTAAAGGGCGACGTGCAGCGTGCCGTCCTGGTGGCCGGCCGGGATCTCGGAGTAGTTGGCGACGCTGACCTCCAGTTCTACGCCGATCTCTCGCCACTGGTCCTGAATTGCCGCCGCTATCAGCGGAAGTTCTGGCCGGTCGGGGAAAGTGCGCAGCTGGATGGAGAAGGGCTCACCGTCCTTCACGAGGATGCCATCGTCGCCGGCCGTCCAGCCGAGGTCGGCAAGCAGCCCTTTCGCGGCGTCCACATCAAAGCCTAGGCGCGGCAGCGACGGGTCATGCCAAGTGCTTAGCGCTGGCGGGAATAGTTGACCGGCCGCAGCTTCCGGGAAGCGGGTAATGGCGGCGGCAATTCCGTCGCGATTGATGGCAAGGCTCAAAGCCCGACGCGCGCGAGGGTCGCTGAAAAACCGATGCCCGGAATTGACTTTTAGGGTCACAACACGCGGGATCGGCACCGCGACGGTTCTCACGCTGTCCACATCCCCCAGGCGGGCAAA
>JAKSDN010000459.1 GCA_022360075.1 Kiloniellales bacterium
GCCGCCGGTCGAGGTCATCAGATTGCCGTTGGTGTCGGTGATGAAGGAGCCGTCGCGCGTGAAGAGGAACTCGTTGCCGTTGCCGGGGGTGGCCGCCTCGTTGACCACGAACATGCCGTCGCCGGCGATCCCGAGGTCGGTCTTCGAGGAGCTCGACTGGAGCAGGCCCTGCGCGTCGATGTCCTGAAAGCGGTTGGAGCGCACGCCGCCGGGCGTGTGGAAGCTCCGGGTCGGCTCGACCGTAACCAGTGTGGAGAAGCGCGCCTCGACGCCCTTGTAGGCAACGGTGTTCACGTTGGCGATGTTGTCAGCGATCATGCCCATGGCTTGCGCTTGCGCGCTCAGACCCGAGACACCTGCGTTCATGGCGCCGAAGATACTCATACCTTGCTCTCCTTCAGCTCTCGATCTCTCGATCGGGGTTGGTCTTGTCTAGTCGGGCCCCGGGGCTGGCCTCTTGGCTCAGGCCTCGGCCGCTTCGTCTGTCTGCTCCGGCAGCGTGATCGACTTCACGTCTTCCAGGTCCACGCTCAAGCTTCCCATGATCAAGGTGACGCGGCCCTCGACCGCCTCGACGCCGGTCACCCTGGCGAAGGTCGTGGTATCGACCGAGATCGATTCGCCTTCCGCGTCGACGGCCGAGATCAGGACCGTGTATTCGCCGTCCTCAAGCTGGTCGCCATGCTCGTTGCGGCCGTCCCAGTTGAAGATGTGGCGGCCGGCGGCGCTGCGGCCCTTTTCCGTGTGAACGAGATTGCCGAATTGATCGAGGACGCCGATCGTCACCTCGGCGGCTTCGCTGCTGATGTCGTAGCCGATCCGCCCGCTCCCGCCGTCGAGAACGAGCAGGTCGCCCGGCGCCTCGGCGATCTTGTCGATGTAGCCGACGCCGGCGGTGAGCTGCGAGGCGCCCTGCAGCTCGATCAGCCGGTCGAGCTTGTTGTTCGAGTTGATGGACTGCTCGACCTGGGCGAACTGGGTGATCTGGTTCGTGAACTCCGTCGTGTCGACCGGGGACAGCGGGTCCTGGTGCTGAAGCTGCGTGGTCAGCAAGTTCAGGAAGTTATCGAAGTCCTCAGCGATGGACGAGCTGCCGGTGGCATTGTTCTGGCCCTCGACGACCTTCACGCCATTCACTTCTCTGAGCACTTCCATGACTGGACTCCGCCTTTCTCGAACCCGGTTCAGACTCGAATGTCGAGCAGACCATCGATCGGCCTCGACTGGGCCGTCTGGTCGCCGTTGACCGCATCTAAGGCGCCGCTATCGCCATCCGTGGAATCGTGCGACTCCGCAGAGCCTGTCTCGGCGCGTTGCTCCTGTCCGTGACCCTGTCCGGCCTCGCCCTGAAGCTGGAAGTCGAGGCTAAGCTTGCTGGGATCGGCGCCGCTATCCTTCAGGGCGCGCTCCAGACTCTGGGCGTCGCGCTGGAGCATATCCAAGGTGTCGGCGCGCTCGACCAGGACGGCGGCACGGATTTGTCCGTCACGATGGAAGTCGAGCTGCACGTCGACACGTCCCAGCTCGGCCGGCTCGAGCCGAATGCTGAAGCGCTGGGTCTGGCCGGCGATTGCGCGTTGAATCTGAATGGCGATCTGGGTGCCCGGATCTCCGGTGGCGGCACGCGCCGGCAGGTTCTGTCCGGCCTCGCCGGCCGAGCCGGCACTGGCCGGCCTAAGAGCGGCGGAGCCGGGGTCGGCAGGCAGGCTCGTCCCGCCAAGCCAGGGATCGCCGCCCAGGCTACCCAAAGTCGGGACAAAGCCTTCCGACCCGGGGAAACGGGTGAAGCCCGGCTGGCGGTCCGTCGCGCCGCTGTTCGCCTGGGGCTGCGGGTCCGGCGCCAGCGTCCGAAGCGGTTCCGCGTTCGGGGACTGGCGTGGCGCAGCGGTCGCGATGTTGCTCGCCGGCCCAGCCGGACGCTCCACAGCGCCCGTGCCAGACCGCTCGCGCGGCATGGCGTCCGCGCGCCGTTGGCCTTCCATGGCGGCGTTGGCCTGCTGGCCGAGTGTCTTGGCCAAGGCCAGGCTGTCCTGCAGGCTCTGGCCTTTGGTGCCCGAGCTCGCGGCCGCTTGGGCCGGAATCTGCTCGATCGGATCGAGGGTTTCCTGCGGCACAGCGGGGCGCTCGCCCTGCTGGGTCTCGCCAGCCGCGGTTTGCCTTGCCGCTTCGACACCGGCCTTCGTCGCCTCCAGCGCCGGATCGGGCGTTGTCTGGGGTGACGGCTCGTTGCTGCCCGATCCCGGGCCGCCGGTCGCGAGGTTGTCGTTCGCCACGGCCTGAGTAACGTCGTCTCCCGGCGATGGCCGGGTCACGGGGGGCGGGGCCAAGGGATCGTCCGGACCGCTGACGGGCCCGCGCGCCAGGGCCGACTGGTGCTCCGGCGTTTTAGGTGCGGCGTCCATCGTCGCAGGCGCGGCTCGCTGCGCGGCTTCGCTCGCGGGCTGCCCGATCGATGTTCCCGCCGGGTCCGGCGAAGCGGCGGTCGTGGCGTCGATCGTTTCCGCAGAGCCGGGGCCCTGCGGCGACGTCGCGGGGCCGGCCGGGATATCGCCGAACGGCAGACGCTGGTTGACGGACTGCGCCAGGTCGCCCGGCGCCGTGTCCTGCCCCTCCTGAGTCGGCTTCGCCGTCAAGCCTCGCGGCAGTCCGATGGCCAAGGCCGCCGGATCGCCCTGCGTCGAGCCCTGCGGCGCGGGCGCAAGCGGCTGGCCGCCGAGCCCGGCCAGCAGCAGCGCAAAGCCCTCCGCGGCGGCGCCCGAGTCTTGCGTCGGGCGCGCCACGCCGGCATTGGCCTGGGGTATGAGGGCGAGAACGTTCATGACCTTCCTGGTCGCTGGGCCTGGTCGCTAGGGCTCGGTCGCTAGGGCCGCGCCGGCCTCGGCTCAGTGGGTCGGCGTCACCAGCGAGAGGCTCGGACGACCCGCGCTGCTTTGCACGGCCTTGCGCAGCATGGCCTGCTGCTGCAACTCGTCGGAATGTCGGTCGAGCGCCGCGAAGGCATCGCGCAGCGGCTTCAGCAGGCGGACCGCCTCGGCGGCGAATTTCGTGTCGTTGTAGACATTGATTCGCGGCAAGCGGGCGATGATGAAGCCGTGGATCCGGCAGATGTTGATGCCGATCTCGTCGTCGTCCTCCGGGTTCATGCACTCGAGCATGCCGCTCAGGAGCTCGATCGCCGCCGTCGTGGCGTTGCAGCGCTCCTCGATGTCGCCGCGCGCCACGGCGCTGATCGCGATGTGCAGGCACTCGATCGCCTGATCGTAGAAGAGCGTGATCTGACGCTCGGGGCGGGCTTCCGCGAGCTGGTCGCGCCGTTCCTCGGAAAGGTGATCAAGCATATTCAATCTCCGTTCTAGGGCGCGAAGGGTCGAGGCTCGGCGTGAGCCGCGTCGGACGCGCCGCTGGGGTTCGCCGCTGCTACTGGAACAGACGCAAGAGGTTCTGCGGTAGCTGGTTGGCCTGGGCCAGCATCGACACGCCGGCCTGCATGAGGATCTGCTTCGAGGTGAAGTTCGTCATCTCCTGGGCGACATCGAGATCGAGGAGCTGGCTGCGCGCCGCCTCGGTGTTCTCCAAGGAGACGGCCAAGTTCGACGAAGCGATGTCGAGCCGGTTCTGCAAGGCGCCGATCTTGGCGCGGGCCTTGTTGAGCACCGTCACGGCACTGGTCACCGCGTCCGACGTGGCCTCGGCGTTCTCGAGCGTGCCGACATCGCGACCGTTTAGACCCAAGGCCGAGGTATTGACCGAGTCCAGAGTGAGCGTGACGTCGTCGGAGGCCTCGTTGCCGGTGCCGATCTTGAAGGTGAAGTCGGTCGTGGCGGCGTTGGGATCGACCTTGTTGAAGAAGACGCCGCGGCCGAGCTGGATGTCGACGGTGCCCTGCGGACCGATCGTGCCGCCGTTGTTGGCCGCCCGGTCGTAGTCGGCCGTCAGCCTGCCGAGGTCGACCAGCTTGCCGTTGGCCAGCGTGACGAAGATGTCGGCCGTGCTGGCGTTGCCGTGCAGATCGCCGGTCGGATTGCCGTCGCCGAAGCCGTAGCTGATCCCCTTCAGGCCGTCCAGGGTGACGTTGCCCGCACCGACGCCGTTGTCGTCGTCCGAGACCTGGAGGCTCAGCACGCCCGTCGAGGCGTTGAAGCCGACCCCGGTGTTGGCATCGTAGCCGATGCCCAGAAGCGCGTCGTAAACGTCGGCGGTCAGGAAGTTCGTGTTGGGCGCAAAGGCCGCGTTCTGAACGGCGCTGCCGGCCGTGTCGGTGGTCGTGCCGATCGTGTTGGTGACCGTCGTCGTACGGTCGAAGCCCTTGTCGAGGGTCATCGTGACGCCGAACTGCGCGATGTCGAGATCGAGGGTCTGATCGAACTGCAGATTATTCCCCGTGCCGGCGACGGCATCGAGCTGGTCGGTCACGTCGACCTGAACAGTCTGATCGCTCAGGGCCTGGACGGTCTGCGTGTTGGAGATGACCTGGGTGTAATCCACAGTCACCGTCTCGGCGCCGGCCGCCGCGGCCGCGCCGAGAACGAGGGTCATGGTCGCGACCTGGGTCCCGAAGGTGCCGTCGCCGTTGACGTCGATGAACACGCCAATCGTACTGGTGGCGGACTGCAGGTTGTCGGTCGGTGCCGCTGCAACGGCGCCGCCGTTGACGTTGAACTGGAAGCCGGCGGTCGCCGCCAGCCTGATGTTGCCGCCGGCATCGTTGAAGTTGTAGGCCTGCGAACCGCTGCCGCCGCTGATCAGCGCATTGAGCGCGGTCAACGCGTCGCTCGACAGACCCGTCGAGAAAGCCACGGATGCGGAGGTCGTGTTGTTGATCGTCGAGGCGATCAGGGTCGGGGCCGCGATCGCGCTCGTGAAGTCGTAGCCCTGATCGAAGGTGACTGTCACGCCAAGCGAGCTGAACACGACGTCCAGGCTCTGATTCGCCGGAACCTGGGTGACGCCGGCGCCGAAGGCCTGCTGATAGGCCGAGGTCACGTCCAGCGTCGCCACCTCGCCGGTCGTCTGGTTGGTCAGCGTGAAGGCGTCGGTCGCGGCATCGAAGGCGTAGGTGAAGACGGAGTCCGCGGCGACGTTCTCGTCGAAGGAGAAGCGGATATTCGCCCGATCGAACATCTCGTTCGCCGTGTTGGTCACGACGTTGCTGACGCCCATCTTGGTCAACGAGAGGATCTCGTTGGTGTGGTTGTAGCTGTAGCGGAAGACCGCGTCGTTCTCGACCGAGGAGTCGAGCTTGATTCCCGTGATGCCGTCGGTGTTGGGATCGCTCAGGGTTCGAAGCGTGGAAGCCTCGCCGCCGTCGAGCAGCTTGGCGCCGTTGAACTCTGTATCGTCGGCGATACGGTCGATTTCGAGCAGGAGCTGCTGGAACTCGGCGTCGATCAGGCTTCGCTCGACGCTTCCGAACTGGGCGGAGCCGGCCTGGATCGACAGGGTCTTCATGCGCACGAGGATGCCGTCGACCTGTCCCATCGCACCTTCGGCGATCTGCAGCATCGACGTCGCCTGACCGGCATTGACCCGGGCGGCCTGTAGAGCAGCGACCTCGGAGCGGAAGCGCGATCCGATCGCCATCGACGCGGCGTCGTCCCTGGCGCTGACGACGCGCTGGCCGCTGGACAGCATGGCCAGCGAGCGGCTCGTCTCCATGTCGGTCTTCGTCAGGTTGCGGTGAGCCACGTTCGCGGCGAAGTTCGAAATTACTGTCAGAGCCATTTCTGGCCTCCTGCGGTCTTGCCAGGGTTGACGTCGCTATACCTGTCGACGTTGGTCCGAAGCGCGGCTTGCCGTCTTTCAGGGGCACGCGATCCGGGTCTTCCGTGTCGCTCATCAGCAACCGCCGTGCCAAGCAGGATTTGTTGGCTAAATGCCAGTTCTGAAAGGAAGATTTCTGGGCCGACGATCGCGGTGCGCGAGCTGGCCGCATTGCGGCGGGCAATCTTTTCTCAGCGCCGGGGCAGATTGTGCCGTGCTTTCGCCGGGGCCCAGAATCGAAAAGCCTCACCGGCTAGGGCGGTGAGGCGGAACGGCGTGGCGGGGATCGGGTACTTTGGTCGGCCCCGCTCCGGCGTGGGACGACGGGGCTTATGCGTCAGGCCGAGAGGTTCACCCCGCCTGCGGCTGCCGCCAGGGAGGGGCTTTCGCCTTCGCCGGAGTCGTAGCCGCCGCCATTGGTGGAGCTTTGCTGCTTCTTGGCGCCGGCCTCGCTCGACTCATCGGCGAGCTGGTGCCAGGAATCGCGCAAAGGCTCGATCAAGCCGATGACCTCGCGGGCCGCCTGGGCGTCGTTCTGGCGGTCCACATCGTAGAGTCGCGTCAGCATGAAGTTGTAGAGGCGATGCAGGTTCTCGGCGATCTCGCCGCCGGCCTCGTGGTCCAGCGTGTTGGCCAGATGCATGATGATCTCGGTCGCCTTGTTGTTCGCCTTCCAGCGCGCCTCTATCTTCTTCTCGTCGATTGCCTGGATCGCCTCGCGCAGCGAGGTGATGACCTTGTCGTGCAGAAGCGCCACCAGCTTCGCCGGCGAACTGGTCATGACCTGCTGGGTGCCGTAGGTCTTAAGGGCGGTCCGGTCCAAGTCGTTTCTCTCCCGTTCGAGACAAATGCCGTTCTTCTGGCTGGGTCGATTTGGCTTTGCGGGCGATTGCCCGGCTCTTGCTCTTAGCCGCTCCGAAGCCGGCTTGCGGAAAGATCAGCCGATCAAGCGGTCGCCGCTGGTGTCGTAGGGCGTCAGTTGCTGGCGTTCATGGCATCGACGGTCTGGCGAATCGAATCGAGGGTGTTGTTCATGCTGAGCAGGGCCGATTCCATCGAGATGAAACGCTGGAGCAAGGCCTCGCGCTGACGTTCGAGGCGCAGCAGCATCTCGTCGATGCGAATGCGGTGCTGCTCGTTCAGCTCGGCCAGATTGTCGGCCTCGGTCTCCAGCTCGCCCGTCGTTTGATCGAGAATGCGCTCGACCTCGAAGAAAAGGCCCGAGGCGACGCCCGTCGAGAAGTCGAGCTGAATGTTCGAGGCCGAGGAGTTGCCGGTGTAGATGATCTTGAGGCCCTCGGCGTTGGTGGCCGAGGTCGCGGTGATGATGTTCCCCGAGACCGTCGCCGAGTTCGCCACGCCGTTGATCGTAGCCCCCGTGATCTGGCCATTGGCCATCGTGACGTCCAGCGTGTAGCCGCCGCTTGCCACCTCGGTCGCGCCGGTGAAATCGATCAGGGACACGCGCGAGTCCGAAGACGAGAAGTCGAAGGCGAAGAGCCGCCGCACCGAATCCGGGCTGTTCAGGAGGGCCTCGTCGAGCACGGTCTCGTCGATCTGCAGGGTGTCGGCGAGCAGCGGATCGGCCAAGCTGTCGTTGTCGACGAAATCGATTCCGATCTCCCGCAGCACCTGGAAGCCGCTGCTCAGGCCCTGTGCGCCCTGGCCGACGAAGCGGCTCAGGTTCTGCTCGATGCTGGCCAAAGAGGGATCGGCGAAGAGCGGGCCGGCGTTCTCGGATTTCTCGCCCGTCGCGGCATCGACCAGGCCCTGCTGGTTGATGAAGCTCTTCACCGCGTTGTAGCTGTCGACGAAGCTCGTGATGCTGGTTTTGACGCCGCTCAGATTGCGCTCGACATCGAGCTTCACGGTCGTGCCGACCTCGGCCTGGAACAGGGTGAGCGTCATGCCGGTGAAGAGGTCGTTCACGGTGTTGCTCGTGCGCTCGATCACGAGCTCCGGCGTGGTCAGGCCGAGCCCGGCCGGGCCGGTCGCCGTGACCGTATCGTCGTGCTGGATCACCAGCTTGAACTTGTCGCCGTCGGCGACGACCGTGGCCGAAACGCCGGCTGCTGTCAGGTCCGCATCGGCGTTGATGTTGTCGCGGACCTGATTGAGGGTCTGGCCGCTGGTGACCGCGATCTGGGCGATCTGACCGTTGGTGAAGGAGAAGGTCAGGTTGTTGTTGATCCCGACGGTGTCGACGGCCGGGTCGCTCGAGCGCACGTCGAGGACCTTGCCCGGGTCCGCCGTGGTAAGCTTGCTCTGGCGGATCTCGAGGCGGTAGTTGCCGTCGTCGTCCTGTACGGCGGCGCCGGTGATGCCGGCGGCGGCGAGACTCGCGTTGCCGGTGATGTCGGCGGCCAGGCTGGTCGGGTCGTCGGTCGCGTCCACCGTGATGTTCACGATCGTCGTGTCGGGCAGGGTGATCGCGAGCGTGCCGGTCGTGTTGTAGTCGGTCGTCGCGGTGGCGACCGCGACGCTCTGCAGCGCCGAGGGGTCGAGCAGCCCGTCGGCGCGAAGCTGCGCGGTCTGCGCGGCGGCGAGCTCGTTGGTGAAGGTCGTGCCGCCGTCGCTGGAGATCCCGAGCTTAGAAAGCACATCGTTGCTCGTGCTCAGCACGTTCGTCGGCGTGGCGCCGCCATCGGCCGAGAGGCCGAGGTCGGCCAGCACGTCCTGGGAGACGCTCAGGTCGTTGAGGAACGTCGAGCCGCCGTCGTTCGAAAGGCCGATGCCGTTGGCGGCGGTCAGCACGTTGCCGGTCTCGTTCGTTATCGCGACCTGCTGGGTGGCGTTGTCGGACGTAATCGCCAGCGTGAAGGTGCCGCCGTTATCAATGATCTTGGCGGTGGCCCCGGCGCTCGCCGTGTTGATCTTGTCGCGCAGCGTCGTCAGCGTGTCGCTGGTGGTGACCGTGATGGTCTGGCCGTTGACGTCGAAGCTGCCGGAGACGGTGCCGGCGCCGACGCCGAAGGCGGTGCCCAGGTCGGTGGTGGAGCTGCTGGCCGTGCCGCTGCCGATCCGGTGATTCAGGTCGAGCGTGACGTTCTGGGTCGCGTTGTCCGTGGTCAGCGCCAGCGTGTGCGAGCTGCCGGTGGTGAGGATCGAGGCAGTCGCCCC
>JAKSDN010000225.1 GCA_022360075.1 Kiloniellales bacterium
CCGCTCTTCTTCCTGGTCTTCTGCGTTCCCTTCGGGCTGTTCCTCATTCCGCCTTTGCAGGATTTGACCGCCGACTACGTGGTCGCGCTCTTGCGGCTGACCGGCATGCCGGTGTTCCACGACGGCATCATGATCTACATCCCGTCGGGAACCTTCGAGGTGGCCGAAGCCTGCGCGGGCGTGCGTTTCCTGATCAGCACGGTCGTGTTGGGTTTCCTCGGCGCCCGGCTCCTGTTCAGGGACCTTCTGCGGCGGGTGATCTTCGTCGCCTTGTCGGCGATCATCCCGATCGTGGCCAACGGTGTGCGGGCCTACGGCATCGTCATGCTCGCGCACCTGAGCGATTATCGGATCGCAGCCGATGCCGACCATCTGATCTACGGCTGGATTTTCCTCGCCTTCGTGACCTTCATCCTGCTGGGTGTGGGGCTGCTGATGCGCCGCGGCGACGACGACGGAGAAGAGGCGCCGGCCGAGACAGGGTCGGCCCATGCCGCGTCGGCGGCGCCGGCATCTTTCGCGGTCGTTCTGGTCCTGGCGCTGATCATCGCCGGCTCGGCACCGGCCTACAGCCGACTCACCGAGGGGCTCTCGACGCAGGGTGCCGTCTATGCGTTCGGCGAGTTGGATCAGATCGGGCCCTGGAACTTGCAGGGATCGGGGGCCGACGGCTGGCGGCCGAGTTACCGCGCGGCATCGGCGCAGTTCCATCGGGTCTACCGTCACGGCGACGAGACCGTCGAGCTCTATATCGCCTACTATCCGGTTCAGACCCAAGACGCGGAGATCATCAACGATGTCAACGCGCTCGACGGGGGCGAAGGCTGGATGCGCATCAACAGCGGCGTCATCGAAGGCGAGCTCGATGGCCGGAAGCGTTCGATCCCCTACGAGCGTCTGCAGGGCCAGGACGGCATGAAGCTGGTGTCGTTCTGGTACTGGGTCGACGGACGCTTCGTCACCGGCGCCCTGGAAGCCAAGCTGCTGGAGATCAAGGCGCGGCTTCTCGGCGGACGCCGCGACGCTGCCTTGGTGGCCGTGGCAGCGAACTACGACCATGAGCTCAAGGAGGCCATCGGTCCGATCTTGAGTTTCGTCGGCAACGCCGATGTCGTGCGCGACGCTCTCGAAGGCGCCGCGACGGCGAGGTGATTGTCGCGCGGCGAAGGTACGCGAGGCAGTTGGAGGCGGATAGCAGCAGATGTGCGGCATCGTAGGGATCTTCGACCATCGCGGCCAGCGGCCGATCGACCGCGACCTGCTGTCCAGCATGAACGACAGCCAGGTGCATCGCGGCCCCGACGACTCCGGCCTTTTCGTCGAAGGCGGCATCGGGCTTGGCCATCGCCGCCTGTCGATTATCGATGTCTCGGGCGGCCAGCAGCCGCTGTTCAACGAGGACCACAGCGTGGTCGTCGTCTACAACGGCGAGATCTTCAATTACCGAGAGCTGGCCAAGACGCTGACCGCGGCCGGCCACACTTTCCGAACGGTCTCCGACACCGAGGTCATCGTCCACGCCTGGGAGGAGTGGGGCGAGGCCTGCGTCGAGCGCTTCCGCGGGCAGTTCGCCTTCGCGCTGTGGGATCGAAACCAGCAGACGCTGTTCCTGGCGCGCGACCGGCTCGGCATCAAGCCGCTGCACTACGCCGCCCTGCCGGACGGAACCTTCCTGTTCGGCTCCGAGCTGAAGTCGCTGCTCGGCTACCCGGGCCTGCCGCGGGAGATCGATCCCTTCGCGGTCGAGGACTTCTTCGGCTACGGCTATGTGCCCGATCCGAGGACGATCTATCGCGACATCGCCAAGCTGCCGCCGGGCCATTGCCTGACCCTGCGGCGGGGCGCGCCACTGCCGAAGCCGAAGAGCTTCTGGGAGATCTCCTTCGAGCCCGGCCTCGGCTCCAACGAGGCGGCGATCTGCGAGGAGCTGGTGGAGCGCTTGCGCGAAGCGGTCGAGATGCGGCTGATCTCCGAGGTTCCGCTCGGCGCCTTTCTCTCGGGCGGCGTGGACTCGAGCGCGGTGGTCTCGCTCATGGCCCAGACCTCGAGCGATCCCGTGCGGACCTGCTCGATCTCCTTCGGCGATCCGGACTACGACGAGTCGCGCTATGCACGGCAGCATGCCGAGCGCTACGGGACGCAACACCGCCAGCATCAGGTCGGACCGGACTCCTTCGATCTGGTCGACCGCCTGGCCCAGATGTACGACGAGCCCTTCGCCGACAGCTCGGCGATCCCGACCTATCACGTCTGTGCCGTGGCTCGGCAGAACGTCACCGTGGCGCTATCAGGAGACGGCGGCGACGAGGTCTTCGCCGGCTATCGCCGCTATCGCTGGCATCACTACGAGGAAGCGGTGAGGGGCCTGGTGCCCGACCGCCTGCGCACCCTGGTCTTCGGTCCCATGGGCGCGCTCTATCCGAAGCTCGATTGGGCGCCGAAGCCACTGCGCGCCAAGACGACTCTCGAGGCCCTGGCACGGAACTCGGCGGACGCATTCTTCCATTCCGTCTCCGTCGTCGCCGATCGGCACCGCCGGAAACTGCTGTCCGACTCGCTGCGGCGCGAGCTGCAAGGCTACGAAGCGGTCGAGCAAGTGCGCCGTCACATGGCCGAAGCACCCGCCGAGCATCACCTGGCCAAGGTGCAGTACGTCGACATGAAGACCTACCTGCCCGGCGACATCCTGACCAAGGTCGATCGCGCGAGCATGGCGAGCTCCCTTGAGGTGCGGGTCCCGATCCTCGACCACAAGTTCGTCGAATGGGCGGCCGGAATCAGAAGCGACTTCAATCTGCGCGGCCGCCAGGGCAAGTACATCTTCAAGAAGGCCTTGGAGCCGCATGTCGACAACGACATTCTTTACCGCGATAAGATGGGATTTGCCGTGCCCCTGACCGGCTGGTTCCGTGGGCCGCTCAGGGATCGCTTGCGCAACTCGATCATGGATGGGGCACTGGCCGAAACCGGGTTCTTCGAGATGGGCTACGTCAGGACTCTGGTGAACCAGCACCTTTCGGGGACGCACGAGCACAGCGCCATCTTGTGGTCTCTCGTGATGTTCGATTCTTTCCTGCGTCACGTTCATACAAAGCCATCCGCATCGGCGGCATCCGGCGGTGGCCTGGCCTCTGGGCGCCAGGCCGTGGCGTTGGGGCCGTCATGATGACCGCCCGTCTCAGGCTTGGCGCGCTGCGCAGCCTGCGCCAGGCCGCGGGCTTCGCCGCGTCACTGCTGCTTGTCCTGCTCTGGTCGGTGCCGGAGACCGGCGCGGCGACCTTGCCGGAGACGATCAAGAAGCTGAAGCCCGGCATTGTCGCCGTCGGCACCTATCAGAAAACCCGCCGGCCGCCGGCCGCCCTCAAGGGCACCGGCTTCGCCGTCGGTCGCGGCAAGCACATCCTCACCAACGCGCACGTCGTCGACGACAGGCTCGACGAGGAGAACCGCGAGCGGCTGGCGATCTTCGTCGGCCAAGGCGACAGCGTCGAGGTGCGCTACGCCACGGTCCTCTCCCGAGACGCGGCGCATGACGTGGCGGTGCTCGGCATTGAGGGCAATCCCTTGCCGGTGCTCAAGCTCGGCAATGATCTAAGCGTGGAGGAAGGCCAAAGCGTGGCCTTTACCGGTTTTCCCGTCGGCCCGGTCTTTGGACTCTACCCGGCGACCCATCGCGGCATCGTCTCCGCGATCAGCCCTATCGCCCTGCCGCAGCAGTCGCCGCGGCAGCTCGACGTGCGCATGATCAAGGCGCTTCGCGACCGCTATGACGTGTTTCAGCTCGACGCGACCGCCTATCCCGGCAACAGCGGCAGCCCGCTTTACGACCCGAGCAGCGGCGCGGTCTACGGGATGATCAGCAGTGTTTTCGTGAAGGAGACAAAGGAAAAGGTGCTCAGCGATCCCAGCGGCATCACCTACGCGATTCCGATCCGCCACGCCCGCCGATTGCTCGACGAGCTGGGCGTTCCCAATTGATCGAATTCTAAGCGAGAGACGGCTTTCGACCGGCGGCGCGGGAGCGATCGTTTCGTCCCTTGCGGTGATCGAGGACGTTCGCGAATGCCGACAGTCGAGATGCCTAGGGACCGCTCCGCCGAAGCTCGCTTCGCCGGACTGGAAGGCCAGAAAGCCCAAGCCCCAGCCTTGGCCGTTACGCGAACGCCGCAAATGCGCATCCTGCACGTCTTCGACCACTCGATTCCACTGCACAGCGGCTACACCTTTCGAAGCCGTGCGATCTTGCAGCATCAAAGGCTGAGAGGCTGGGACACCCATCACCTTACTACGCCGAAGCACTATGCGCCCTCTCCGCCCTGCGAGGATGTCGATGGGCTGCGTTTCTACCGGACACCAAGGCAAAGCGGGTTGGTCACCAAGCTCCCGGTCGTCGCGGAGCTGGACCTGGTTCGGAAGACCGCAAAGCGCCTGCTGGAGGTTGCGCGCGAGATCCGGCCGGACGTCATCCACGCCCACTCGCCGGTCCTCAATCCGCTCGCCGCGCATCGCGTCGCCCGCCGGCTTGGTCTGCCGCTGATATACGAGATCCGCGCTTTCTGGGAGGATGCGGCGGCCGCCCATGGCACCTGCCGCGAGTGGGGCCCGCGTTATCGCGCGACCCGCTGGCTGGAGGACAGGGCGATCCGCAGCGCCGATGCGGTGACGACCATCTGCGAGGGGCTCCGCCGGGACGTGATCGCGCGCGGCCATCCGGCGGAGAAGGTCACGGTCATTCCCAATGCCGTTGACCTGCAACGCTTTTCCCAAGCTGCGCAAAAGGACGAGGCGCTCGCGCAGTCACTCGGTCTGGCCGGAACGACGGTGCTCGGCTTCATCGGCTCGTTCTACGACTACGAAGGGCTGGAGGTCGCGATCGAGGCCATGCCGCCGCTGCTCGCGGAGCGGCCCGATATCAGGCTCATCCTGGTGGGCGGCGGCCCCGAGGACGAGAACCTGCGCCGCAGAGCCGCGCGCTTGGGCGTCGAGGACAAGGTCCTCTTCACCGGCCGCGTGCCCCATGAGCAGGTCGAGCGCTATTACGGACTCGTTGACATTTTCGTGTACCCTCGCAAATCGATGCGTCTGACGGAACTTGTAACGCCGCTGAAGCCTTTGGAAGCGATGGCCCAGCACAAGATGGTGCTGGCCTCCGACGTCGGCGGGCATCGAGAGCTGATCCGCGAGGGGGTGACGGGAAGCCTTTTCAAGGCCGACGATCCTGGTGCGCTTGCCGCGGCGGTGAAGCAGCTTCTGGCGGAACGCGAGAGCTGGCCCGAGCGCCTGGCGCAGGCGCGCCGCTTCGTCGAGGAGGAGAGGAGCTGGGCGGCCAGCGTTGCCAACTACGCGCCCCTGCTTGAGCGGCTGACGCACAAGCCGGCCTAAAGGGGCGCTCGAGGTCCAGTCATGCGACTAAGCGCTTCACCCGGAGGCTCGGCGAAGACGGTTCACGCGCCGCAACTTGCAACGCGACGGGCCGGGCGGCCGGCGTCGATCGTTCGAAGGAACGCCTGAGATGCGCATCTTCTTTCTCTCTCAGCGCGTGCCCTATCCGCCCAACCGGGGCGACAAGATTCCCGCGTTTCACGAGATCCGCCACCTGTCGCGCCGGCACGAGGTCAGCGTCTTCTGCCTGGGCGACGGCGAGGCCGACATGGCCAATGTCGAGGGCCTGTCATCGATTGTGCACGCGGTGCATGCCGTGCCGCTCGATCGCAGGGCCGCACAGCTTCGGGCTCTCCTGGCCTTGGCGAGCGGACAGTGCTTGAGCGTCGCCTATTTTCGCGAGCGGCGCCTTCATGAGATCCTCCGCGAGGCGGTTGCGCAGAACCCGCCGGACCTTTTCCTGGTGTTCAGCTCCGGCATGGCGCAGTACGTCGAGCCCTTTACCGACATTTACCGGATCATGCAGTACGTCGATCTGGATTCCCTGAAGTGGAAGCTCTACGCGGGCTATACGGCATTCCCGAAGAGCTGGGTCTATCGGATCGAAGCCAAACGGCTGCTCGACTACGAAAGCCGGATCGCCCGCAGCTTCGATCACTCGGTGGTCTGTACCGAGCCGGAGCTGAGGGATTTCGAGAAGCTCATCCCCGGCGCCTCCGTGAGCTGCGTCGGCAACGGCGTGGATCTCGAGGCCTTTCGGCCGAGCCAGGCGGACAAGGAGCCGGGCTCGATTCTCTTCCTGGGGGTCATGGACTACTTCCCCAACATCGATGCCATGGCTTGGTTTTGCGAGGACATCCTGCCGCGCGTCCGAAATACGGTGCCGGCGGCGAAGCTGATCATCTGCGGCAGCCGGCCGACGAAAGAGGTCCAGGCGCTGGGCCGGAACCCCGGTGTCACCGTCACGGGCTTCGTGGACTCGGTGAAGCCCTACCTCGACCGCGCCCAGGTGTCGGTGGCGCCGATGCGCCTCGGACGCGGAATTCAGAACAAGGTCCTGGAGGCCATGGCCAGCGGCCTGCCCTGTGTCGCGACGTCGCTCGGCTTTTCCGGCATCCGCGCGGCGCCGGGCCGCGACCTCATGGTCGCCGACACGGCCGAGGAAATCGCGGCGGCCATCGTCGCGCTGCTCACGGACGAGACCGCGCGCCGTCGCATGGCGGCGCGGGCGAGAGAGGCCATGGAGACGGCCTATTCTTGGGACAAAGCGCTCGAGGATCTTGATAAGGTCGTCGATCGGCACGAGGTCCTTGGGAGTGACTTCGAAAGGACGGTGACATGGACGCACTCGGCATAGGCGCCTCGTTCATCTTCGTCGCCTATTTGATCTACTGGGTCCTCAAGAACGACGGCGCGGACAGCATCAAGTCGCAGACCGGGTGGCTGCGCATGAGGGCGTCAAGAACCGACGACGAGGACGAGGATGCGCTGGCCGCGAGCAACATGACCATGCGCCGACGGCCTATCGGCGGGCATGCTCCTGGCGACACCGAAGGAAGTGACGAGGCACCGAGAACCGCGGGGGGTGGGCGGCGTCGCTCGCGCTAGGCGGGTAGGGGGCACTGCGGTGCCCCGCCGAAAAGCACGCCCATCGATTCAGCGCTCTCGGCGCCGATTTGCCGAAGGCGCAGGCCTTCGACCAGCGGTGGGATCATCCCGTAGGAATTTCAGGATGCCCTGTTGTGCCCTTGGTCCGGGCCGCGACGCGGCTCGGAGGCGGAAGCTTGGCTTGTCCGGGATTTCCTTTTTGTGTCAGTTGCTGGCTCTGCCTTCGACCGGCAGGCTGCCTGGCTCGAGCGTGACACAGAAGTTGTCGTTGCTGTCCACGACGAGGTTTCGAGCGACACCGTTGACGCGCCGCCATTGAGCTCGCGTGATTCCCTTGGCCAGCAGGGCTTGCTTTATCTCACGCCAAATCGTGGGGGTGATCTCGCCGCAACCGCCGATGAGCTCGGCTTCCTCACCTCTCAAATTGACCGTGCAGGAAAACTCGTAAGGATCGCCGTGGTTCTCGAAATCTTCGCCCGCCCGTACGATACCTACGATCCACTCAATTTCTGCCGCCATCATTGCTCCTTATCGGGGGACCGTTCGCTCGATCGACCGTTCAGCCCCTGGTCCACCATTGAAACTAGCGCTTACTTATCGTCTCTCATCTCGGCGTTTACGACGTTTCTGACCCAGCGCCAGCGTGGCTGGAGTTTATTGAAAGAATATTAATGTGCCTGTGACACGCATGTGTCATCTGCCCTCGACTCGAAGCGCCGATTTTGGCTCGCAGCGGCGCTTTCAACCTGCGAAAAGCAGAGGCTCAGCGATCACTTGCGCAAGCCGGGTGCCGCGTCGAAGCGACCCAAGCCGTCTGCCTAACCCGGACTTCGGTG
This sequence comes from Kiloniellales bacterium, assembly GCA_022360075.1. Next base: position 7,827 of record JAKSDN010000225.1, read on the forward strand.
GGCTCTTGCGAGGCTGCGTCCGAGCCCTCGATCAGTCCGCCTTGTAGGCGACGATACTCGTACCCGGGGAGCAGACATGGCCAAGGAACTGTAAAGGAGCAATGCTTATGAGCGCCTTAAGAACCAGGTTCTTGACGAAGCCAAGGTCCTTCGTCGCGGCCTGCTCGAAGCGGTCGAGGCACTCGTTGAAGCCGCGTTGCAGGAGGGCGCGGCGCAGGCCGTAGAAGGTAAACCAATGCAACGCTGGATAGGTGGCATGGTTGGCCAGCTCGGGCCGGGTGGTCTTGGCGAGGCGCTCGTAGCGCCGCTTCACGAAGCCGGGGTACCAGCTATAGGCGGGCAGATTGAACTCCTGCTGCCGGGGGCATAGCGCGTTGGTCGTGCTGAGATAGAGCAGGCCGCCCGGCCGCAGGACGCGGGCGAACTCGTCGAGACAGCGTTCCCAGTCCTCGACGTGCTCAAGCAGTTCCGGCGCGAGCACGATGTCCTTCGAGGCTGCCGGCCAGGGTAGATCGGTCGCGCTGCCGACCTCGAACTCGATGTCGAACCCGGCCTCCCGCGCGCGTTGCTCCGCTAGTCGGATGAGGGGCTCGTTGACGTCCAGGCAGGACACGCGACAGCCACCGGCCGTCCAGATCTGTGCGAGAGTCCCGGCGCCGCCGCCGATATCGGCGATCTCGAGCCCGCTTGGACCCGGCTTGCGCCGCTGGAGGGCGAGAATCATGTCCCTTTGGCGCGTGAAGCGCTGCCGCGCCTCTTCGCTCAGGCTCTGCTTGGCGTAATAGTCGAAGAACTCCTGGCGGGTTGAATGGTCCCAACGGTCGGTCTCTTCATGACCCGCGCTACTCGCTGGCGCTGCTTCAGCCTTCATGGCCGCTGTCCCCGTGTGCCTCGTCCTTTCCCCAATAAGCCCGGTATCTCTGGTCCCCGCAAGGCCCTTGCCCGAGGTGGGCCGCGTCTTTTCGTGCTGGAGCATAACGGCTGAAAGATTTCTGTGATATTGGAGATTTACCTTATCGCTACATTCGATTGATAAAGGCTTGATTGGGCATATCGAGCCCATCATCTTGCCGGCTCGGCACGAACGTAGCGGCGAGCGAGCGGCCTTCTATCGGCAGCTCATTCTCACGGGGCCGGGATGGCCCAGGTAGTTCGCCGAGCGTGCCAGTCGGCGGCAGAACCAGGCATGGCGGGGATGACCGGATGACAGGGCGAGGCGACGGGGTGTCGACGATCCTCTGCGTCGCGGGCGCGCGGCCGAACTTCGTTAAGATTGCGCCGATCCTGCGGCAGATGAGCGAGCATCCGGCTCTGCGCGGCTTCTTGGTCCACACGGGCCAGCACTACGACACCGCGATGAGCGACGGCTTTTTCGCCGACCTCAGGATTCCGGCCCCCGATGTCTCCCTCGGCGTCGGCTCGGCGAGCCATGCCGTGCAGACCGCCGAGATCATGCGGGGCTTCGAGCCGGTCGTCGACGAGGTCGCCCCGGCGGCGGTCCTGGTGGTCGGGGACGTCAACTCGACCGTCGCGGCGGCGCTGGTTGCGGCCAAGAAGCACGTGCCGGTGGTTCACGTCGAGGCCGGCCTGCGCAGCTTCGACCGGGCCATGCCGGAGGAGATCAACCGGCTGGTCACCGATCAGCTCTCCGACCTGCTCTTCACCACCGAGCCCTCCGGGCGCGAGAACCTGCTGCGCGAGGGGGTGGAGGACAGCCGCATCTGCTTCGTCGGCAACGTCATGATCGACACCCTGGTCGAGGCGCTGCCGCGGGCCGTCCCGGCGGACGAGACCCTGGGCGGGCTGGCCGTCAACGGCACGGCGCTCGAGGCCGCCAAAGGCTTCGGCCTGGTCACGCTGCACAGGCCCTCGAACGTCGACGAGCCGGCGCGCCTGTCGCGCTATTTGAGCGTGCTCGCGGAGATCTCTCAGGATCTCCCTCTGGTCTTTCCGGTCCATCCGCGCACGCGCGCCCGCGCCGAGGCCGCCGGCTTCGATCCAGCCAAGAGCGCCGGGCGCCTGCTGTTCACGGAGCCGATGAGCTACCTGGCCTTCCTGGGCTTGACCCGCGACGCGCGGCTCGTCATCACCGATTCCGGCGGCCTTCAGGAAGAAACCACCTTCCTCGGCGTGCCCTGCATCACGGCGCGCGACAACACCGAGCGGCCGGTGACCATCGATCAAGGGACCAACGTCCTGATCGGTGCCGATCCGGACAAGCTTCTGGCCGAGGCGCGCCGCGTCCTAGCCGGAGGCCGCGGCGAGGCACGCGTGCCGGCGCTGTGGGACGGCAAGGCCGCCCGGCGCATCATCGAAGAGCTGGCGCGCCGCTACGCCTGAGCGGCTTTCCTCCAAATAGATCCGACCTGGAGCCGGCCGGGCCGCTTGGCTAGGCTAGCGCCGTCGCTCGGGCCGTCGCGGGCCCGGGTGCGTCGATGTCGGATCAATCGAGGAAAGTCTCATGAAGAGCATTCGTTTGAGCGTTCTCGCGCGAAGCTGGACTTTGGGGCTGCTCGTCGCGGCGATGACCCTGCCGGCTCTGGCGACGGTTGGCCAGGCGGCCGAGAGCATCACCATCGGCGCGCTGCGCTTCACCTCCTCCTCGCCGATCTTCATCGCCTATGAGCGCGGCTATTTCGAGCAGGAGGGTCTCGACGTCCGCTTCGAGTTCTTCCAGGGTGCGCAGCCGGTCGCGGTGGCGGTGGCGGGGGGCGACGCCGACTTCGGCGTGACCGCGCTCACCGCCGGCTTTTTCAACTTGGCGGGTAAGGGCGCGCTCAAGGTGATCGGCGGCCATATGCACGAGGCGCCCGGCTTCGACGGCTCGGCGATCCTGGCCTCGGCCGCGGCCTTCGAGAAGGGCCTGACCGCGCCGGAGAAGCTGCCTGGCCACTCCATGGCGCTCACCCAGGTGGGCTCCTCGTTCCACTACATGACCGGGCGGATCGCCGAGAAGGCGGGCTTCGACCTCAAGTCCGTCTCGCTCAAGCCGCTGCAGAAGGTGCCGAACATGATCGCGGCTCTGAAGTCGGGCCAGGTCGATGCCATGATCATCGTGCCGCACATCGCCCGCCCGCTCGAGAAGTCGGGCGCGGCGAAGATCATCGGCTGGGTCTACGACTACGCGCCCTATCAGGTAACGACGCTGTTCACCTCCAGCGAGAACGTTGAGACGAGACCCGAGACGGTGAAGAAGTTCGTCGCCGCCTATCAGCGCGGCATCGCCGATTACCGCGCCGTGATGCTGGAGCAGGATCGCGACCCGGCCGCGACCGAGGCCATGGTCAAGCTGATCCACAAGTACGTCTACACGAACCGGCCCTACGAGAAGGCCGCGCCCGCGATCAAGGCAGGCGCCATCCACGTCAAC
>JAKSDN010001212.1 GCA_022360075.1 Kiloniellales bacterium
ATCAGGATCGCGTTCTTCGAGGCCAGACCGGCCAGAACGAAGAGGCTGATCTGGGTGAAGATGTTGTTATCGCCGCCGGTGAGATAGACGCCAGCCAAGGCCGAGAGGATGCTCATCGGCACGATCAAGATGACCGCCAGCGGCATGGTCAGGCTCTCGTACTGCGCCGCCAGGACGAGAAACACCAGGAAGAGGCAGAGCGGGAAGATGAAGACCGCAGTGTTGCCGGCCAGGATCTGCTGATAGGTGAGTTCGGTCCACTCGAAGGCCATGCCCGGCGGCAGGGTCTCGTCCAGGATCTTGGTGATCGCCGCCTGGGCCTCGCCGCTCGAGAATCCGGGTGCGGCGTTCCCGTTCAGGTCGGCCGAACGGAAGGCGTTATAGCGCATGGAGGTGTCGGGCCCGAAGGTCTCCGAGACCGAGACCACGGAGCCGAGCGGCACCATCTGGCCGTCGAAGTTGCGGGTCTTGAGCTTGGCGATGGACTCCGGCGTCGAGCGGAAGGGCTTGTCGGCCTGGGCGATCACCTGGTAGGTGCGGCCGAACTGGTTGAAGTCGTTGACATAGAGCGAGCCGAGATAGATCTGCATGGTGCGGAAGATCTCGTCGACCGGGATGCCCAGGCGCTCGGCCTTGGTGCGGTCGACGTCGGCGAAGAGCTGCGGCATGTTGACGTTGTAGCTCGAGAACACGCCGGTCAGCTCCGGCGCGGCCCAGGCCTTGGCCAGGACCTGCTTCATGACGTCGTCGAGCGCCTGGTAGCCCTGGTCGTTGCGGTCCTGGACCTGCAGCTTGAAGCCGCCGATCGTCCCCAGGCCCTGCACCGGCGGGGCCGGGAAGATGGCGACGAAGGCGTCCTCGATGCCGGCGTACTTCTGCTGCAGGCGCTGGGCGATGGCGAAACCTGAAAGGGCGGGATCCCTGCGCTCGGCGAAGTCGTCGAGCGTGACGAAGACGATGCCGGCGCTGGAGCTGTTGACGAAGCCGTTGATCGAGAGACCGGGGAAGGCGACCGCGCCGCTCACGCCGGGCTCGGCGAGGGCGGCTTCGGACATCGTGCGAATCACTTCTTCGGTGCGCTCGAGCGTCGCGCCCTGGGGAAGCTGCGCGAAGCTCACGAGGTATTGCTTGTCCTGGATCGGGATGAAGCCCGACGGCACCATCTGGAAGCCCTGATAGGTCGCGCCCAACAGCACGACGTAGAGCGCCATCATGATGCCCTTACGGCCGAGGATGCCGCCCAGGCTCTTGGCGTAGAGCTCGGTCGCGCGCCCGAAGACCCGGTTGAAACCGCGGAAGAACCAGCCGAACAGGAAGTCCATTACGCGGGTCAGGATGTCTTTGGGCGCGTCGTGCGACTTGAGCAGCAGGGCGGAAAGCGCGGGGCTCAGGGTCAAGGAGTTGATGGTCGAGATGATCGTGGCAATAGCAATGGTGAGCGCGAACTGCTTGTAGAACTGCCCCGTCAGGCCGCTGAGGAAGGCGATCGGTACGAAAACGCCGGTGATGACCAGGGAGGTGGCGACAATCGGGCCGGTCACCTCCTTCATGGCCGCGACGGTGGCATCGCGCGGTTTCAGGCCATTCGCGATATTGCGCTCGACGTTCTCCACGACGACGATCGCGTCGTCGACCACGATGCCGATGGCCAGGATCAGGCCGAAGAGCGAGAGCACGTTGATCGA
>JAKSDN010000397.1 GCA_022360075.1 Kiloniellales bacterium
CAGCGGCGTGAGAAAATTGAACAGATTCCGGGCATATAGTGCCGAGGCGTCCTCGGCGACACGGCTGGGCACGTTGCGGAAGGCGATGATCTTCACGCCGTTCACCTGGACGATTTCATCTGGCCGAGACAAGGTGCAGTTGCCGCCCGCCTCCACCGCCAGATCGACGATCACGGACCCTGAATTCATGCCAAGCACCATGTCGTCGTCGATGAGGGTTGGCGCCGGGTGTCCGGGAATGAGCGCCGTCGTAACGACGATATCCTGGCGTGCGATGTGGGCGCGGACGAGTTCCGCCTGCTTGCGCTGGTAGTCCTCGCTCATTTCCTTTGCGTAGCCGCCTTCCGTTTCCGCTGACGCGGATTCCTTATCCTCGACCATCACGAAACTGGCGCCGAGCGACTCCACCTGCTCCTTCGCGGTCAGCCGTACGTCGGTCGCCGAGACGATCGCGCCCAGGCGGCGCGCCGTCGCGATCGCTTGGAGGCCCGCGACGCCGGCGCCCATCACGAAGACCCGGGCCGGCGGGATCGTGCCGGCGGCGGTCATCATCATCGGAAAGGCCCGGCCGTAGTGCGCCGCGGCGTCGAGCACCGCCTTGTAGCCGGCCAGGTTGGACTGGCTGGAGAGCACGTCCATGGTCTGCGCGCGCGTGATCCGGGGCATGAGGTCCATGGCGAAGGCCGTGAGCCCCGCCTTGGCGACGGCGGCGACGTCCTCGGGCGCGCGCATCGGATCCATGATCGAGATCAGGACGGCGTTTTTGTCGATCAGGCCGAGCTCAGCACCCTTGCCGCTCGCGATCGGCCGCGCGACCTTGGCCACGATCAGCGCGCCGGCAAGCGCCGCCTTGGCGTCCTTGGCGATCTTCGCGCCCGCCGCCTCGTAGTCGGCGTCGGAGAAGCTCGAGCCGGCCCCGGCGCCGCTCTCGACCGTCACCTCGCAGCCGAGCGCGACCAGCTTCTTGGCGATCTCGGGCGCAACCGCCACGCGCGTCTCATGCGCCCGACGCTCTTTCGGGATAGCGATCTTCATGGTGACCGTGAGCCCCCCACGGCGGAACTGTTGTGATTTTCCGTCCCTTAATGGCGGCTCCCGCCGAGACTGGCAAGCCCTTTGCCGCACTGCGGCAAACAATCTCCCGTGTGCGCCCGGG
>JAKSDN010001512.1 GCA_022360075.1 Kiloniellales bacterium
AGCTCGTATGACGCGGACAGAAGGTAGTCCTCGGTCACGCCGCCGCCGTTGCACACGTAGCCGAGCCCGATCGGCTTTCCGTCCGTGTGGCCGAAGCCGCCGCTGGAAAGCCAGCCGACGACCTGTCCGTTCCGATAGATGGTCTCGCGGCCGAGAAGCGTGACCTCCGACTCATCGACCGTAAATGAGACCAGTTTCTTGTCGAGCGAGTTCTCCCGCTGGCGCAGCAAGGCATCGCGTCCGATGAAGGGCGTGTTCTTGTCGAAGGCCACCGCGAAGCCGAGACCCGCCTCGAGCGGCGTGTAGTCGGGTCCGACCTCGGCGCCCCAAACACAGAACCGCTTCTCCAGCCGGAGCGAGTCGATCGCCCGATAGCCCGCGTCCCTGAGGCCGTAGTCCGCGCCCGCTTCCTGAAGCGCATCGTAGACCGTCAGCATGTACTCGGTGGGGACGTGCAGCTCCCAGCCCAGCTCGCCGACGAAGGTCACGCGCAGGGCACGCACCGGGGCGCCGGCGACCATCAGCTCCCGCACATGGCCGAAGGGAAAGGCATCGTTGCCGATATCCTCTTCCGCGACGGCCGACAAGACATCGCGCGCCTCCGGGCCCATGAGACCGAGGACACCGTATTGGGAGGTGACATCGACGACGGAGACGTTTTCGGCCCCGTCGATGCGCCGCCTGACATGGTCCAGGTCGTGGGTGCCCATGGCGGTCCCGGTGACCAGGTAGTAGCTGTCGTCGGCCAGCCGGGCCACGGTCAGATCGCACTCGATCCCGCCGCGGTCGTTGAGCATCTGCGTGTAGCTCAGCCGCCCCGGTGCCTTGCCCATATTCCCTGCACAAATCCTCTGCAGGACGGCTTCGGCATCGCGACCGACGACGAGGGCTTTCACGAAGGAGGATTGATCGAACAAGGCCACCGCTTCCCGGCAGGCCTTGTGCTCCTCGGCCACATGGGCAAACCAGTTGGCACGATCGAAACTGTAGCTGTCCTTGGCTTCCACGCCCTCCGGCGCGAACCAGTTGGGCCGCTCCCAGCCGGCCTTGCTCCCGAAGCAGGCGCCACGCGCCTTCAGCCGGTCATAGATCGCGCTTCTGCGCAACGGCCGGCCCGCCTTGAACTCGTAGTGCGGCCAATGCAGCGCGTAGTGATGCCCCTGTCCTTCGACGGCCCGGACCAGAACATTCCGGTTGGAGCGATGGAAGTCCGAGAAGCGCCGGATGTCGACGGGCCAGAGGTCGAACGGCGGCTCTCCCTCCAGAACCCAATGGGCGATCGCCATGCCCGCGCCGCCACCCGCCGCGATTCCCATGGCGTTGAAGCCACAGGCCATGAAGACGCCGCGCAGCTCCGGCGCCTCGCCCAGGATGAAATAGGTATCCTCGGTAAAGGCCTCCAAACCGTTGAACCACTGCTTGATGCCGGTGGTCTCCAAGGCGGGGAACCGCGTCGTCATGGCCGGCAGGAACTGCTCGAAATGATCGACAGCCTCGGGAAACAGCTTGAACTCAGGATCGTCCAAGGAAGGCGTCCCGCGATATGCGATCGGATTGAACTCGTACCCACCGGCGATCAGGCCACCGACCTCCTCCTTGAAGTAGGTGAGATTGTCCGGGTCGCGAATGGCCGGCATGTCCGGGCTCAGCCCTTCGACTTTTTCCGTGACCATGTATTGATGGTGCGACGGCTGGATCGGTACCGATACGCCGGCGAGCCGGCCGAGCTCACGCGACCAGAGACCCGCGGCAATGACAACGCTGGCGCACTTTATGGCGCCCTTGTCGGTGACCACGGCTGAGACTCGCCCACGATCCGTCACAAGCCCCGTGACTGCGGTATCCTCGAAGATCTTGCAGCCGCCGGCCCTTGCCCCCTTGGCCAACGACATGGTGAGATCCGACGGGCTCGCCACGCCATCCGAGGGCACATAGACGCCGCAGTCGACGCCCTCGACGTTCAGGCCCGGGCAAAGCGACGCGATCTCAGCCGGCGACAGCAGGGCGATCTCCAGGCCGAAAGACCGCGCCATGGTGATCTGACGCTCGACTTCGGTGCGCCGCTCGCGCGTACAGCACAGGCGCAGCGAGCCGCTGGCCTTCCACCCGGTGGCGAGCCCGGTTTCCGCTTCGAGGCGGCCGTAGAGCGCGACCGAGTGACGCAGCAGCCGCGTGACGTTGGCATTGGCCCGCAGTTGTCCGACCATGCCGGCGGCATGCCAGGTCGAGCCCGAGGTGATCTTGGCGCGTTCCAGCACGACCACATCGCGGCAGCCGTTCCGGGCCAAGTGATAGGCGGTCGAGCAACCTGCGATCCCGCCACCGATAACGACAACCTGACACTCGGCCGGCAGCTTGCTCATCGCCTCGTCCGCGCTGGCCGAAGCGGCCGAATACCTGGCAACGGGTGTGCGCCTAGCGTCACTGAAACGCCCCTTCTCCTCGGGCTTACGCGAGACCGTCGATCTTGCGAATGAGACTCGCCTGAAAAACGGTGCGATTTGGTATATACCAGATTAGCGGATTGTAAACCGCTTTTTTTGAATCAGGGGGAATGCCGGCTCAGCCAGGCCGCTCGGCCGTTGCCTGCACACAGCACGGTGGGTGAGGCGAAACTTCGCGGGTGGCGCTGGGATTGGCTACGCCGACCGCTCTAAACTTCAGTCGAAATCGACGGAGACTGCAAACTCGGCGATGTCGTGACGCCAGTCCTGCCGGTCGACGGCAAGGGGCCGCTTGTTCGCATCGAACATGGTCTGGATCATGCAGATGCCGGGAGCATCCTCTCCGACCTCGAGGATCTCGGCATCCTCGCCGGGCAGCACCATGCCACTGATGGTCGCTTCCACGTGGCCGACCGTGGTCCCGTAGTGCTTGTTCCAGATGGCCAGGATCGAGCCTTCGAGCGGGTGGTCCAAGAGACCGGAGAAGCGCTTCGCCGAAACGTAGAGGGTCTCGATCATGGCCGGTTGCCGGCCGATGCTGAGCAAGCGGCGAATGACGTGAACTTTCGCCCGGCCGCCAAGCTCGAGCGCATCACTCACCTTGCTGGGTGCGACGAGGGTACGCGCCTCCAGGACCCGCGCTCCGGGCGCACCGCCTTCCGCCATGACGTTGCTCACGAAGCTGACCGAGCGCATCAGGGCATACTGCAAACGGGGCTTGGCAACGAACCAGCCGCTCCGGTCGGAGCGATGGACCAGCCCGTCACGCTCCAGCTTTACGTAGATCTGCCGCGCCGTCATGCGACTGATGTTCAAACGTTCACTCAGCTCCCGCTCGGACGGCAGCCTTGTCTCCGCCTCCAGTTCGCCGCGGGCGATTTGTTCGGCGATTTCGTCGCTGACGCGCTTGTAGATCGGCCGATCTGCCTCCTTGCCTACGCCTTTGCTCAAGTATCCTCCCCCTCGCAGCCTCGACCGACGCCGAGATCGCCCTGCATCCAACAGGGCAAGATAGCGGACACGACAATCTCATGCCAATGCAACGCACCTTGCTCCGAACCTCATGGCCGCCCTTGCCGCCTCCGACCTCGCGATCCTTGATCGCATTCGAATCGCCGTCACCGTCATAGCGGCCCGACAAGGCTAAGGGCAGCGACCGTGAACGAGGGGCGATCGAACTTGCCGTGGTCGGCCAGGACCAACGTTCGCGACGAACGGCGAGTCATGACGCCGTAGATCAGGCCTTCGCGACGGTCAAATTGCTCCGGCAAGGTACGGACCTTGACTGATCACTTTACAACGTTTTTCCACGACAATATGGTCATGTGAATTGCAGACTTAGGCACTATATGACCGTTTTCCACCATGATCTGTTCAACTTCGCGGTAATGGGCACGCTGTCGCGGAAGTCGATTCTCTTCAGGAACCGGCCAAGGCGCGGTTCCGGCTGAGCCTCGAAGTCAACAGTTGGTAGAGACCCATCCAAAGGTTCGCGCCACGGCACACGCGGTTGGCGCCGATGAATGCGAGAGGGTCGCGGTCTGCCTGCTGCCCGGCTTCTCTCTTCTCGACTACGCGGGCCTCATAGAACCCCTGCGAATCGCAAACGGCTTGGCTGGGCGGTCCCTCTACACCTGGCAACCGCTGTCAGCCAATGCGACCGCCGTTCGTTCGTCGTGCGGTCTTCCAGTCGAAACGACGGCGGTGAACGCTATCGATGAGTGGCCCGATATCATCGTGCTCTGCGCGGCCCGACAACGCGACGCCGCGGCCGAGGCGGCCATCGTTTCCTGGCTTAACCGAGCCGTCCGTTTCGGTGGCTGTCATGTCGGTGCCGTCTCCAGCGCCGTTCTCATACTGGCACGATCCGGCCTGCTTACCGACTATCGCTGCTCCGTCTACTGGTCCTATTTCGATAGCTGCATAGAGCACTTTCCCGGCATAGAGATGACTCGCCACCTGTTCCAAATCGACCGCGACCGATTCACTTGCGCAGGCGGAAGCGCTTGCATGGATCTGATGCTGGAGAAGATACAGCGAAAGCACGGGCGAGACCTCTGCCGTCGGGTACGCCAATCACTGCTCCACGATGACATCAGGAAATACAAACAAGTTCAGAGATTTCCGGTTCTGGACGAGCCTCTTCGCGCACCGCCGCCATTGCAGCGCATGCTACGACTAATGGAAGACAACATCGAGACGCCACTGTGCGCCGATGAGATTGCCGCGACCGTTGGCTGCTCTAAGCGTCAGATACAGCGCCTTTGCCGAAAGCACTTCGACAAGACGATGCTCCAGGTCTATCTGATCATGCGCCTCGATCGAGCATACGGACTGGTCAATCAAACCAACTTGTCGGTCACGGAAATCGGATTCGCCTGCGGGTTCCAAACGCCATCCAACTTTTGCCGCAGCTACCGCAAGTACTTTGGTACGACGCCGTCGGCAGACAGGCATGCCGTTCGCCTTGAACCTGGATCACGGGTCGACAACGCCAAGCGCACAGCCCAGCGGCCCAGAGCCTAGGTTGAACGGCCTCGCCCTTCGAACAAGTAGCGGCTCTTGCCGACACGGTTGATGGTCAAATACTGGGTGAAGTCGCCGTTCCCAGCACAGACCGTTTCGCTCTGCGGCGTGTCGCAACTTTCCGTTGGGCCCTCGATAAGCGACCGGCCGATCATGGTCGTCGGGATCTCCAGACCCAGGGCGGATAGCAGGCTCGGCGCCAAATCGACCAAGCCGGCGGGCTGATCGGTGACACCGCTCGCCGCTATCTCCGCCCCGGACATCGCCAGGAACATGCTTAGCTCGTATCGATTCAGGCCGCCATGCATGGTGCCGCCGAAGGGCACGTCACCCATACGCAGTCCGCTACCCGGAAATCCGAACCGGTCCGCTTGCGTGGAGGAGTTGAGCACAAAGGTGATATCAGGAGCGCGCGCGTGGTCGGTTCCCACCAGGCTATGCGAGAAAGTTCCCGCTACCGTCCCCTCAACGCCGTTGCCACCGCGCGTAAAGAGGTGGCCGATTGACGGCTGCTCCGTGAGCCACGCCACGACGCGACGAAGCGTGGCATCCCCACCTTCCAAGATACGCAACTCCCCCACGGTGCCGTGCACGCCCATGAGAGCCTGTCCGGGCTGCCGTTCGTTGCCGGTCGGGAACCCGGCCGCCGTCAGCCAATCGAAAAGTGGAATGTCCTCCGACACGGTTATTTGACCATGATCGGAAGCGACAATGATCAGAGTCCGCTCGCCCGTTGCCTTCGATCCCACGGCTTGCACAATCCGCCCAAACTGCGCATCGCAGTGCCTAAGGACGGCCAGCGTCTCTTCGGCCGCCAAGCCAATGAAGTGCGCGGAGGTATCCGGCTCCGGATACCAGACGAGGGCTACGTCCGGGTCGCGCTCGCACAGGATGTGCTCCACGAACACATCAGTGACGCGATCGATGACTTCGAACTGCGGCGGACCATGGTCCTGAACGCTGCCGAACCGAGCATCCATTGTGCGCACGGCCTCCGGCGTGACCGAGGCGCCGGGACCGTGGCACGAGTAAACCCACTGCCCGTTCGCGCCAGCGTGGGGCGCTAGCAGATAGGTCGCACCCGCGGTGCACCCTGTGGCCATGGCGAAGCGTTTACCGGACGCGGCCAACACATCGGCAAAGCAGGGGGCCGTCACCGCGCCGCCGACCGCGTTGAGCAGGCTCGCCTCTTCAATGCTGGCCAGGTCGATCGGGCGATCGGGAAGCACGGCCGGATGGTAGAACGAGTTCCCGACGATCCCATGGGTCGCCGGCGGCGCGCCCGTCGCCAACGAGGCGGCGCAAACTCTGGTCAAGCTCGGGAAGACCGTCCTGGCTTGGGCGTATTGCACGCCCCCCCGAACGAACTTCGCCAAGTTGGGCGTGAGTTCGTCGCTTACGAGATCGGGCCGAAGTCCATCAAAGACGACGACCACGACTCTATCGGCCGCCGGCCTCGACACAGATCGCCCCATACAACTCTCCAAACCCACGCGGATGCCTCGTGCGATCCGGCGCCCGGCGTCGATCTATTCGCACGCGACTGGCCGCAGGTTCACGCCGAAAGGACGACGTCTTCTTGCTGTGCGACTTCCCGAGGATCAGCCAACGGGAGGGCCGAGACCCCGCCGGGTCTCGGCCGATGCACCTATCCCGCGGCGCCGACCGCCTTGATCCTCAATCGTTTCATTCAGAAACGCAGAGAGTCGATCGGCCTTTCGAACAGACTTAGGGCCGACGACCGCTAGGCAGCTTGCACGGCAAGCTCGTTTCCGAAGATGAAGGTCGAGGGATTGATGTCGGCACCTCGGACCTTCTTGTCGTAGGCGGCATGCTGCTTGATCCAAACCGGCTGCACGATCGGCCCGTCTTCCTGCATCAGCTTTTCGACCTTCGCCATGATCTCGCGCCGCTTGGAGAGGTCCAAGGTTCCCTCTGCCTGCATCAGAAGCTTGTCGAACTCCTCGTTCGCGTAGCCGGACTCGTTCCATACACCGTCGCTGCGGTAGGCGAGGCTCAGCAGCATCGTTGCGAGGGGTCGATGAGACCAGCCGGTGAATCCCAGCTCCCACTCCGTCCAGGCCTTGTTGTACTCCGGCCGGGGCAGGATGTTGATCTTGGCGCGTATCCCCGCCTGACGCCACTGCTCGACGAGCGCCTGAACCACCAGGGGCTCCCAGTTCGGGTCCTTGCGGCAGGTGATCGTGACATCGAGGCCATCGGGGTAGCCGGCTTCGGCCAGGAGGGCCTTGGCCCGCTCCACGTCCTGCTTCATGGCGGGCAGCTCCGCATAGTCGGGCTGGACCGGGCTGACATGATGGTGCTCGGCCGGCGTGCCGCTCTCCCTCATGGTGACGGCATTGATCCTCTCGGGGTCCACGGCCAGCTTGAGGGCGCTGCGAATCCGTTGGTCGGACCAAGGCTTCTTAGTGAACTTGACGCGGGCGACCCCGGTCTGCGCCGTGGTCGTTGAATAGACGTCGATGTGAGGCATGCCGTCCACGACGGGCAAGAGCTCCGGCCCGATGCTGTAGACGCCGTCCACCTGTTTCGATTGCAATGCGGCCACGGTGGCGTTCGCATCGTCCCCCAGATCGACGAATTCCAGGCGGTCTAGGTAGGGCCCATCGCCCCAATAGTCCTGCCTCGCCTGGAAAACGGCGCGCTTGCCGACCTCGATCTCGACCAGCTCGAAGGCGCCGGTCCCGTTCGAGTTGGGGCCGAATACACCGTTCTCCGCAGGGTCCATCATGTTGAAGGGATAGTGGAAGAGATGCTCGGGCACGGCGATCTGGGGCTCCTTGCAGTTGAGCCGCACCCTATGGTCGTCCAGTTTCTCGACCGCATTCGCGTCCCAAAGCTCGGACACCGTCTTCGTTTCGCCCGAGGCGTCGGTGACCTCCTTCTCCGTGATCATGTAGGACTTCATCAGCCCGAGGATCGATGAGCCCGTCGCGGGGTCCAGGGCGTTCTCGATGTTCCAGACGACATCGTCGGCCGTGAAGCGGCGACCGGACCGCCAGGTGACATCCTGTCGGATCAGCAGAGTCCAGGTCTTGAGGTCGTCGGACACCTCCCAGCCTTCGAGCAGATGGGGACGTGTGATGCCGTCGTGGTGCGTTATCGTCAGATACTCCAAGGTCTGCCTGGACAGGTTGCTGCCGACCGTGATCGAGTTCTGTCTGGGATTGGAGATATCGACGACCGGCATGGCGATCCTGAGCCTGCCCCCTTTGGGCAAGGACGCAGCCTGCGCCAGGGCGCTCGTAGCGCCGGTCACCTTGCCGGCGAAGGCATAGGCCGCGGCCGCCGACAGCCCCAAAAGCGTTACGCTACGGAGAAACTCCCTACGCCCCATACGACCTTCGACAAACTCTCGCTTGAGACGAGAGACAATACGGTGCTCGCGGGCTCCAGACATGTTCGACTCCCTCGGAAGATTCACGCCAACCGTTACGTATTACCTAAATAATATTCTCGGATTATACATAGGCATTGTTCAGATTTTATTTCAGTTTCAAGTATATTTTTGTAAATAACTAGAAATCACCTCCTCTATCAGAACAAGAACTTGGCAATCTAGTATCAGTGATCATCGGTCTTGGCTCTTTATCCTGAGCCTGTCGAAGGGTGAGGATGGCTCCGGCTCTGCCCGTGGCATCGAGCAATCCTCATACTTCGACAAGCTCAGCATGAGGGGACGGAGCTCAACACGCACGGCGCAGCCAGGGTCGATAACAGAAACCCGCGATCCAAGATGCAGCCGCCATTCATGCGCACAGGGACATCCTCTCGCTCACTAGTTTGGTATATACCAAACTAGTGCCACCTTGTCCACCGCTACCTTCGGAGTCAGCACTCCATATGGTCGGGAAGTTCCGCCTCTCGGCGCGCTACGAAATCGCGCAGCGCCTCGTCCAGACCGGGGTCGATCGGCGTTTCTTGATGATTGGCCAGGATGTCGCGCGCTCGCTCCAAAGCCCTCTGGTTGGAGTCCTTCGCGCCCTCGCTCGTCCACTGCTCGAAGCTGTCGACGAAATGGAGTTGGGGGATGTAGAACGCATCCTTGAAGTTGGCCAAGGTATGGGCCGTCCCCAAGTGATGACCACCGGGGCCGACCTCTCCGATCATGGGCAGGACTTCGTCAAGATCGCCGACGCTGACGCCGCCCGCGAAGCGATAGAGCATCTCCAACTGCTCGAAGTCGAGCAGCAGCTTTGCGTAGCTGGTCACCAAGCCGGACTCGATCAGACCGCCGGCGTTCAGCATGATGTTCGCCCCGGCGAGAAGCTGAACGACCAGATTCATCGCCGTCTCGTAGCCCGCATAGACATCGACGCAGCGTGCGCTGGTTCGCCCGGCACTGATCCGCCACGGCAGCCCGTAGTGGCGTGCCATCTGGCCGATCATCAGCGTTATCAGCCACGACTCCGGGCCGCCGGACACCGGTGCGCCCGACTTCATCGAGACGACGTGG
>JAKSDN010000428.1 GCA_022360075.1 Kiloniellales bacterium
GATAGCTTGACCCGCCGCCTGCGCGGCGCAGGCGTGCAGCTTCACACCGGCGCCTTCGCGACCCGGATCTGGGCCGAGTCCGCGACCCTGGCCGAGCAGATCGCGTTCATGTACGCCCATCATCCCTACCGCGAGGACGAGCCGGATATCGACGACTTCCGGATCAAGATCGCAGCGCCCTCGCTGTGGCGCCGCTGGTTCCGGCCGCAGGCGCAGATTTACATCGACGGCCAAACGCCCTTCGAGCCGCTCGAAGGCCATCTCGGCTTCCCCCTGATGGAATCGAGCCTGAACTGGAGCGCCGCGCTCGGCATCTATCGCTACCTGATTCTCCATGCCGCCGTGGTCGAGCGCGACGGGGTCGGCATCGTGATGCCGGCGCCCGCCGGCTCCGGAAAGAGCACGCTCTGCGCCGCCTTGGCCTCGCAGGGCTGGCGGCTGTTCTCGGACGAGTTCGCGCTGATCAAGCACGACGACGGCCGGCTGCTGCCCAACCCGCGCCCGATTTCCCTGAAGAACGAGGCGATCGACGTGATCGCCGATCGGGCGCCGAAGGCCTGTTTCTCGCCCCGCTTCGACGGCACGATCAAGGGCACGATGTGCTTTCTGCGGCCCAAGCGCGAGGATGTCGAGCGCATGGAGGAGGACTGCCGTCTCGGCTTCGTCGTCATGCCGCGCTTCGAGCGCGGGGCGGAGACCCGGATGGAGACGGTCGATCGGATCGAGGCTTTCCTCGCCCTGACCGACAATGCCGTCAACTACGCCGGCTGTCAGAAGCTGGGCTTCGATGGCCTGACCCGCGTCGTCGAGGAGAGGCCAGTCTATCGGCTTTTCCACAGCGATCTCGACCAGGCGATCAGCCTGATTGAGACGGCCCATGCGCAGGCCTGCGAGGCGGCCGAGGCGGCATGAGAATGGCCGGCGGCTCCCAACTCCTGGAGGCCCTACGCGATCCCGTGAGCGTCTTCGCGCTTTCGCCGCGCGACCTCGAGAGCCTGATCCACGAAGCCAAGCGCCTCGACCTCCTGGCGCGGCTGGCCGAGGACCTCGAGGCCACGGGCCAGCTCGATCGTCTGCCCGGGCGGGCGCAAGATCTCCTGTTCGACGCCAAGACCTACGCGCATGTCAACCAGACCGACATTCGCTTCGAGGTCAACCGGGTGATGAGGGCGCTCGTTGCCCTCGAGGCACCTTTGATCCTGCTCAAGGGCGGCGCCTACATCCTCGCGGGCCTGCCGCCCGCCCGCGGCAGACTGGCCGCCGATCTCGACATCATGGTGCCGCAGGCATGGCTGGCTCAAGTCGAGCAGGCGCTGCTGCGCGCAGGCTGGGAGCAGGCCGAGCTGTCGGCCTACGACGAGCACTACTACCGCGCCTGGATGCACGAGGTGCCGCCCTTCATCCACCCCGAGCGGGGCGTGACGCTCGACCTGCATCACACGATCCTGCCTCGGACCAGCCGCTATCATCCAGACCCGAAGGCCCTGGCAGAGGCCGCGCGGCCGCTCCCGGGCGGCCGGCTGAAGGTGCTCTGCCCGGCCGACATGGTGCTGCATAGCGCCGTTCATCTCGCCAACGAGGAGGTCAACGACGCATCGCTGCGCAATCTCCTCGACCTGCGCGATCTCCTCCAGGAGTTCGGCGGCCGCCCGGCTTTCTGGGACGAGCTGACCCAGCGCGCCGCGTTGCACGGGCTGCAGCGGCCGCTCGCCTACGTGCTCCGTTGCCTCCAGGCCTTGTTGGACGTGAGCTTGCCGGCCGAGGCACAAAGGCTCGCGGCGCCGAGCGGCGGCATGGGCACGGCGATCGTCGATGGGCTGTTCGCCACGGCGATCACCCCGCGGAGGAAGCGCCGATCGTTGCTGCAGGCCGGCGCCCGCTTGGCGCTCTACATGCGCGCGCACTGGATCAAGATGCCCCTGGCGCAGCTTGCCGGCCACCTCGGCTACAAGGCCTGGCTGCGCTGGCGGCCCGCCTTGATGGCCCCGAAGGAGCCGCGCCGCGCCCAGGGCTGACCCCAAGCCCGTTCGGACGAGGCTAGCGCGTTCTCTGATCGTACGGCCCCGGCCCACGCCCCCACCCGGCCACGCTCAGGATATTGGCGTTGGGTCGCCGGGTGGGGGCTTGGGCCGGGGCCGATTCCATGCGAACGCAGAACGCGCAAGAGGGGCGCCAAGCGTCAGGCGGCGCGCAGGGCGCGCCCGAAGCGGATCATCGCGGACAAGCCGAGGGCAAGCACGACGCCGACGGTATCCGCGATCACATCGATCGATTCGCTACTGCGCGTGATAATCATGAGCTGTAGCGATTCCGAGGCCAGGACCGAAAGCCCGAGGCAGAGCGCGAGCAAGGGCAAGGGCGCCGTCATGAAGGCGGTGCAGACCAGCAGGCTCAGAAGAAAGAAGCTCGTCGCATGGCCGACATCCCAGATGCTGAGCCGGTAACGCGCCGGCGCCCGTTCCTGTAGCTCCTGCTCCTGAAGGTCCGCCTGCGATCCGAGATCGACGCTGTCTTCACCTCGAGGCGGCGTCTCGACAGCGTCGTCCGGTGCGTCGGCTTCATCGGTCCCGGCGGCGTCGGGCCCTTCGGCCTCGGGGCCGTTTTGTCCCTCGGATGGCTCGGCTTCGGGCTCGGTCTCGGCGGCCGCATCGACATCCTGAGCGGGACGGCCGACGAGATCGCGCATGACCGCGGCCAAAACGCCGGGATCGCTCACGATTCGGACCCAGGCCTCGACCCGCTGGGTCACCTCGCCGTGGTAGGGCTGCGGCATCGCCACGGCGATCAGCGTCAAGAGCCCCATCGCCAGGCAGGCGGCTTTCAGCCAGAGCGGCGGCGAGGCACGCGCGATGGCAACCGCAACGGCAACGAGGCTGAGCACCCAGACCACGACCAAGACGTGCCGGATCGCGGTGAACAGGGGCTTCTCGGCCAGCCCTTCGACCTGCAGATTGCGCAGAGCCAGGCTGCCGGAGTGGGCGCCGTTGTAAGCGATCAGGCGCATGGCGCGCACCCGATCGTCCAAGGGAATCACGGCGCTATAGCGGCGCCAGGCCCTATCGCCTTCGAGGTTGGCGAGATCCTTCGGCCAATACCAGATCAGCCGGAGCTCCTGGTCGAAGCTCCACACGAAGGCGCGGGCCTTCTCCCAGGGTTGGTAGCCCGTGATGAGGTCTTCGGCCCGCACCTCAAGGCCGAAGCGTACATGGTCCAAGCCGTCCGGCAGAAAAAACGGCCGGTCGATATAGGCCGTGCCGTTCCCATCGGCGGGCGCCAGGCGCACGACGGTGTCCCGGGCCGTAGCGTCGACGGACACGCCGAACGGGCTCACATCCCACTGCGCGAGGTGCCGATCGATCGTGGGAGCCGGCAGAAGCTCTGGCGCGGTCACACGATAACGCCACGGCATCTCGAGCGCGAGATAGGTAACCAGGCAGAGCAAGAGCATGCCGGCCAAGCCGATGGCGAGCTGCCGGGTCATCGCGCCGTCCGGTGAGGCTGAGCCCGTTGGACGAAGTCTCGGCCGTCACGCGCCGGGCGCCCCGCGCCCTCATGCTGCCGGGCTTGGTAGGCGGGGCGAGGGATCGAACCTGCGACCTCTCCCAGGTAAAGGGAGCGCTCTGCCACTGAGCTACCCGCCTAAGGTGCGCAACGATGACTTTTGCGCCGACCTCCAACCGGCAATCCCACACCGGATCGGGCTTGCTTCTGGGAATTGGCTATCGATGAAGGCGTCCTCGCTGACAGGCGACCGCCATCCTGGAACGGCCGTTGCCGCCACCAAGCAGCCTCATGCTGCCAGAAGGCCGCGCCCGAATGGGCGCGGCCTTATTCTGTGCCAAACATAGGGGTCCGATGCGGATGAGTCGAGAGGATCGGCTCCTCAGACCGCCTTCCGCGCCGCGCGCCGCCGACGGGCCCACTCGAGGCCAAGCAATCCGGTCAAGAGGAGACCCATGGAGCCGGGCTCGGGGATCGAACCGCCGTTCGGGGGCTTGAACGTGATATTGCTGACCGCACCGCCGTGCGAAAAGTCCAGGTTCGCCTTCGAGACGCCCGTGGTCCGCCCGAAAAAGGCGCTCAAATCGATACGCCCGGCCGCCCGATCGCCGAAGTCGTCGCCGGAGAAGCTCGCGGTATCGCTGGTGCCGTCCGTGTAGATCAGCTCGATGTCCAGAGTTTCGGCCGGTTGGCCCGGATCGGCGTCCGTCTGGTCCAGATCGTAGATGTCCAGCTCGACCAGCTCGACGCCGTTGGCGAAATTCGGCCCCCAGTCGAACATCATGACGTTCGGGCCGCTGCCCTCATCGTCGGGATCGTTACAGATGCCGTCGCCGCAACCGGTCGTATTCTCCTGGACGATGGCGATGTTACCCGGGCGGATGTTCCCGTCGGGTGCCGTCGGCGGAGCGCTGATGCCGGGGACGACCGCACCCCTCGGCGGATCGAAGGGATCCTCCAGATCGATATCCGACGTGCCGGTCTCGCGGCTGTCGAAGGCGATCACGAGATCGGGACCAGCACCGCCGTTGATCGTGCTGATCACAACACCCTTGGAAATCGTGATGATCTCGCCGTGGACGAATTCCTCGAAATCCAACGTGGTGGTCGCCGCCATCGCCGGCGTCGCCGCCATTCCCACAGCAAGAACGAGTGGTGCTGTCGCTCTACCTAAGTTCATCTCCGCACCTCCCCTGGCGCCTGTACACTAACACAGAACCTCGACCTTCGGCTACTCGTGTTTTCCCGAACGACGCAAACCCCATGCAGATCCCGTGTTTCGGCCAAGACCAATCCGCGTCACCGGCTCAGAAGCGATCATAAGATCGGCTTCGTCGCAACTCTACCGGCGTTAGACGTGAAATCCCTTCGCCCGGCAAATCACAAGATTCTGGAAAGCAATTTCCATGCCGAACATGGCATCACGGAAACGGTCGAGTTATCAATGGGCTAGCATCGGCGCCCAGGCTCACAGCACCTAAGCGTAAAGAATCCTGACAGTGACTTTGTAAGGTTTTCCGATGGTCCGGTCTCGAGGCCACCTCTGAGTCGCGTCTCCCGGTCGTTAGGGATTCCCTCATCCCGCGGAGGTTAGGCTTGAGGTTCCGCCGCTCACCAAATCAGGGCTGCTTTGTGTCAAATCCGCCAATGCCATAGCGACCGAGCGATGGCGGCTTCATTCCGCAGGCTGAGGACGGTATGCTAGCAGCCGAAGAGACGCACCCCCGTTAACCATATCTGGCCCCCTCGATGGCACAAAGACCAAGGCTCGTTTGCCGCTTTGGGTATCCCGACTTCGCCCTCACGGCCGCCCGGCTCTGCCTATCGCTCGCCCTTTCTCTGGCAGTTCTCCTCACCGTGACCGGCAGGCCGCAGGCTGCCGGCTCGAAAGACATCAGCACCTACTACGAAGCAGCCCTCGAAGAGCTCGAAGCGGGCGACGGCGAGGCGGCGATTATTCATCTGCGCAATGCCTTGCAGGAGAACCCGGAAGCCCACGAAGCCCGCTTTCTGCTCGGCAAGCTGCGACTGGCCTCGGGCGATCCCGAATCGGCCGAGAAGGAGTTGCGGATCGCGCTGGAGGCCAACTACACGGATGAAGCGGAGACGCTGCTGGGCCGCGCGCTGCTCGAGCAGAACCGCTATGACGAGGTGCTCGAGGTCGTCACCCGCGACGCGCTCACGGATGAAGCCACTTGGGCCAAGCTCACGCTGCTCGCCGACGCCTACTGGGGCCTGGAGAGCATTGAAGAGGCCGAAGCGATCTACGACCAGATCCTGGACGCGAACGCGGCGCACGTCGACGCCCGCTTCGGCATGGTCCGGATCGCCTTCGCCCGGGACCAAAGGGGCGACGCCGAAAGGCGGGTCAAGGCATTGCTGGCCGACGAGTCCGACTACATCCAGGGCTGGATATTCCTCGCCGACCTGGCGCTCCTCGACCGTGACCTCAAACGCGCCCAGAGCTATCTGGAACAGGCGCTTTCGATCGACGAGGACAACCGTCAGGCGCTCATAGCGCGCGCGCGCGTGCGGCTGGAAGGCGGCGATCTGAGCGGCGCGCAGCAGGACTCCCTAAAGGTCCTGGACCTCAGGCAGGACGACCCCTTCGCCTCCTACGTCCTGGCCGCCATCGATTTCGCGCGCGGCGACTTCCTCGCGGCCGATACGGCGCTGACCCAGACCTTGGACGCGCTGCCCAACGAGTTGCCGGTTCAGCTCTTGGGCGCCTTGGTCAAGATCGGCTTGGAGGAATATTCACAGTCGACCCGCTTCCTCCAGTTCTATTTGAATCGGAGGCCCGGCGACCGGGCGGTGCGGCGTGCCTTGGGCATGGCCCTCATGCTCGACGAGAACCCGCTTTCGGCGATCAACGAGCTAGAGACCCTGGTCAGACGAAACCGCGACGAGATCGCGGGCCTCTTCCTGATCGCCGAGGCTTATCTGGCCCTCGAGTGGGACGACAAGGCGGCGCGGGCCATGCAGAGGATCGCCGGACGCCGCTATACCTTGGCCGCCGCGCGCAGCCAGATGAGCCGCTCGCTCGTCGAGATCGCCGAGACCGCCGGTATCGGCGGCTGGAACCCGAGAAGCGACGAGGAATTCGTCCCAAGCACCCAGGCCGATCGGATCCTGCAGGTCCTTACGCTCGTGGAGAACGAAGACCTGCAGACGGCGCGCGATGTCATTCGACCTTTGAGGCGCGAGTTCCCCGGCAATCCTTTCATCCTGACCCTGGAAGGACGGATCTTGGAGCTGCGCGGCGAGCAGGATGCGGCGCGGGCGAGCTACGAGCGTTCTCTCTCGTCGGATCCCGATTTCCTGCCCGCCCTCGACCGGCTCGATGCGATGGACTTGCAAGTCCGCGATTTCGCGAGCATCGAGGCGCGCAACCGGGAGCTCTTGCTGCGCCGCCCGCAGAGCGAAACGCTGATCATCCGGCTGGCGAACTTCCTCGTGCGCAACCGCAGAGCCGAAGATTCGATCGAGCTTCTCGAGGAAATGCGCGAAGGCTTCGTCGAGTCTCGGGTGCTCGCGGAGAACCTCATCCGGGCCCATCTGGCCCGCGGCAACCGCGATCGGGCGCGACAGATCATCAACGAGATGCTTGTCATCCACGAGGAGAACGCTGACGTCCTGTCCTACCTGCGCCAGATCCTCCTGGATATGCAGGACCACAGAGGCGCGGTCGACGTTTCGCGCCGCATCCTGGAGCTCAACCCGCGCACGATCGAGCCGTACCTTCTGATCGCCGAGGCCCAGAGGGCGGCCGGCGCGCCGGATCAGGCCCGGCTCACGCTCGAGCAGGCCCTCCAACAGGATCCGGGCGACGACCGGGTGCTGCTCAGCATGATGACCCTCGAGCTCGAGGAGAACCGGCCTGACGTCGCCATCGAGATCGCCAACAGCGTTACGGCATCCGATCCGGTGAGGGCCGTGAAGCTGCATGCCAACGTCCTGCTCCGGCTCGGCCGGCCGGAGGAAGCGATCGAGCTCCTTACCGCGGCCTACGAGCAGAACGCGACCTGGGCGCTCGCCCAGACGCTGTACTTTGCCCGCCGCGGGGCCAATCGGATGGATGCGGCCATCGAAGGCCTGCGCGAATGGCTCAACCGCGATCCCCTCGATCTGGATGCCCGGCACCAGCTCGCCAGCGCGCTGATCGAGGTGGGCGCCGATGCCGAGGCCGCCGCGGAGTACGAGAGCCTGCTCGAGCGCAGCCCGGAAAACGCGCTGGTGCTCAACAACCTCGCCTGGCTGCGGCACAAGCTGGGGGTCCCCGGTGCCTTGGGCCTGGCCGAGCGTGCTTATGCCTTGAACGGCCGATCGCCCGACGTGGCGGATACTTACGGCTGGATCCTGGTCTCCGAGCAGCGGTTCGACGAAGGTGTCGAGCTGCTCCGGCGGGCCGCGGCGCGCAAGCAGGACGATCCCGACCTGATCTACCGCCTGGCCTTCGCCCTCAACCGGATCGGCGAGCGCAAGGAAGCGCAGGAGCTGCTGGCCCAGGCGCTCGAACAGTTCGAAGAGTTCCCGGAGAGGGTCAAGGCCGAAGCGCTGCTGGCGGAGCTGATCGAGGGTTGAGGCGCCGAGGCTCCGCGCCGCCCTCAGACGGCATCAGTCGAGCTCGAACGCGTCCTTGTAGTTGAGCTTGAGGCTCGGGTCCTGTTCCTCCTTGCGGAGTAAACAGTCGCCGATCGCCAGCACCTCGATCTCCGTGCCCATGAAGCAGCGGAAGGCGTCTTCCGGGGTACAGACGATCGGCTCGCCGCGCACGTTGAAGCTGGTGTTGACGATGACGGGGCATCCCGTGCGTTGCTTGAACGCTTTGATCAGCGCGTGATAGCGCGGATTTGTCTCCGCGTGCACGGTCTGGATCCGCGCCGAATAGTCCACGTGGGTGATGGCCGGCACGTCCGAGCGCGGCACGTTCAGCTTGTCGATGCCGAAGAGCGCCTGCTCGGCCTCGGTCATGGCGCGACGATGCCGCTCCGTCACGTCGGCGACCATCAGCATGTAGGGGCTTTCGCCTTCGAGCTCGAACCAGTCGCTCACCTCCTCGCCGAGCACCGAAGGGGCGAAGGGCCGGAAGGACTCGCGGTATTTGACCTTGAGGTTCAGGGTCTTCTGCATCGTCGGCGAGCGGGCATCGCCAAGGATCGAGCGGGCACCCAGGGCGCGGGGCCCGAACTCCATACGGCCCTGGAACCAGCCCACCGCCTTGCCGTCGGCGAGGGCCTCGGCCGCGGCCTCGGTCAGCGCCTCCCCCTCCAGGACCGAGAACTTGGCACCGACCGCGGTCAACCGACTTTCGATCTCGCCCTGCTCGAACGAAGGGCCGAGGTAGGAGCCTTTCATGGCGTCGCCCGCGCCATTGCTGTGGCGGGGCCGATCCTGGAACAGATGGTAGGCGGCCAAGGCGGCGCCCAACGCGCCGCCGGCGTCGCCGGCGGCCGGCTGCACCCAGACGTTATCGAAGCAGCCGTCGCGCAGAACCTTGCCGTTGGCCACGCAATTGAGCGCGACGCCCCCGGCCAGGCAGAGATTGCGCAGCCCCGTCTCCGCCGCCAGCGAGCGCGAGAGCCGCAGCACGACCTCCTCGGTAACCGCCTGGATCGAGGCCGCCAAGTCCATGTGGCGCTGGGTCAGCAGCTCATCTGGGCCGCGCGGCGGACCGCCGAACAGCGCGTCGAAGGCGCCGTTGGTCATGCGCAGGCCGGTGCAGTAGTCGAAATATGAGAGGTCTAGGCGGAAGGAGCCGTCGTCCTTGAGGTCGACCAGCTTGTCGAGGATCACATCCTTGTACTTGGGCTCACCATAGGGAGCGAGGCCCATCACCTTGTATTCGCCGGAATTGACCGTGAAGCCGGTGTAGTAGGTGAAGGCCGAGTAGAGCAGACCCAAGGAGTGCGGGAAGTGGATCTCCTTGATCGTGGCCAGTTCCTTGCCTCGCCCGATGCTGACCGAGGTCGTCGCCCATTCGCCCACCCCGTCCATGGTCAGCACGACCGCCTCCTCGAAGGGTGACGGGAAGAAGGCGCTGGCAGCGTGGCTTTGATGGTGCTCGGCGAACAGCAGCTTGGCGTCGACCGCGAAATCCGGCGCGTAGTCGCGCAGCTCCTCGCGCAGCAGGCGCTTTTGGAACAACTTCTCTTTCAGCCAGACCGGGATCGCCATCCGGAAAGACTGAAATCCGCGCGGGGCGAAGGCGATATAGGTCTCGACCAGCCGCTCGAACTTCAGGAACGGCTTGTCGTAAAAGGTGACGAAATCGATATCTTCCAGCTCGATGCCCGCTTCCCCGAGGCAATAACCGATCGCCTGACGGGGGAAGTCGGAATCGTGCTTCTTGCGCGTGAATCGCTCTTCCTGAGCCGCTGCCACGATCCGCCCGTCATCGATCAGAGCAGCGGCGCTGTCATGATAGAAGGCGGATATGCCGAGAATGCGCATCGCTACCGACCGGGGTCAGAAGATCGTATAGATGAAGGGAGCGACCGCGCTTCCCTGGGTGAGCACCACCAGGCCGCCGAACAGCAGCATCATCACGAAGATCGGCATCAGCCAAAACTTCTTGCGCACGCGCATGAAGACCCAGAGCTCTCTCAAGAAGTCCATCGCCGCCTCAGAACTGGTTGGTCATGGTATCGGGCGCGGGCCCCGGCGGGTCCCGCTCTATCCAGTAGCTCTTCGCCCGCGGATCGAGCCGCAGATTAAGCGGATCCTTGCCCAGCACGCGCATCACTAATGCGATCGGCGTCACAGTCAAGAAGAACAGCAAGCCCATGATCAGGGGATTGACGACGTGGTGGAGCAACAGGCCGAGCTTGGTCCAGAGCCGGTTCAGAGGGGCCAGCAATGCCGGACGGATCAAGGCCGCCAGAAGGAAGATCGCCGACAGCCCGAGGCTCCAGAGCCGCGGCACTCCGCCGAACAGAACGGGCCAGAGCCCGATCAGGGCAAAGACGACACAGAAGACGATGCCGAAGGCACGGTCCGAGGAGGTCTTGATCTCTCCGCGCTGCGTCAGCCGTTCATGGGTCGACTCGGTCTTCGCCATGCCTCTACCGCCACCCTCACCCGCGTCCGTCTCAAAGTAAATCCAACCCGCCAAGCCAGACAGGCAGATCTCGAATCGCGCAGAAACTGTCCCAGAATCTATGGCTGTGCAAGCCCGCTGGACAGGCTAACTATTAGCACAGCAATTTCTTCACAATCGTAAATCGATCGCGCCGCGTCAGGCTGGCCGAAATCGGTCTCGAGGATCTTGACGAAGGCGCTTTCGAGCTCCGGAAACTTGACCATCCGGGGCCGGCACCCCCGCCTCAATCCTGCGCCAGCACATTGTTTTCACGGACAAATCCCAGCACCTTCTCAGCGATAATCCCATGTCCCAAGGCGTTGGGGTGACCGTCTCCGTCAGGAAAGTAGGGCTGATGCTCCGACTGGCGCAGCTCGCCTGCGGGGTCGACGAAATCGATCCCCCGGTCCGTCATGAAGGCGATCAGCTCCGCCCGAGCCCTTTCCTCGTTTCTGACCAGATCAGCTAATGAGCGATGATCGTCGGGCTCCTCGACCTTTGGCCAGAACACGTATTCCTTCGTCGGTAGCAGCAACACCAGGAAGCGCACACCGCCTTCACGCGCGCGATCGCGCATCTGCGCGAGCTTGCTCTTGGATACCTCGATGCCCGCGGTCACCCTCGGGTCCGCCGCGTCCAAGGTCCGGAGCCTGTAGGGCGAGGTCAGGATCGTCTTCCACACCGGGCCATCGTAGACCGACACGAAACGCCGCTCCCGTTCGGTGAGCTTCTTCCGCGCTTCGTCGAAATCCCGCGCAAGAAGGGCGCTGACGTCCGATTCCGATCCGATCTGGTTCTTCAGGTTACGCAAAAGGCCATAGATCTTGCTGTGATCGGAAATCCACTTCCTGAGCGCCCCTGGCCGCTCGGCGTCCTTGTCGGCCCTGGAAGGCGACTGATCGCCAGCGCCTTGTCGTTCGGCTCCCGGAGCGCGAAACATGAAGCCGATCTCTTCTTCGATCGTCTGCTTGCTTTCGCGCTCCTCTATTTCCGCGATTGCGTCAACGCTTACGAATTCTCCCAGCAAGCCGTTCGTCTCGGCAAAGCGAAAGTCGTCGCGAAAGTCGTTCCCGAAGTACAGGCCGAATATGACGAGGTCGGGTTCGAGTTGAAGGGCCGTAGCGAGATTCTCGTTGCCATGGGCCGCGCCGTAGCCGCCAATTCCCATGTTGTAGACGTCGACGCCGAGCTCGCCCGACAGCAGAGTTGGCCAGGCCTCTTCCGCGATGACGCTCGTTCCATAGGTATGCGAATCGCCCAGAGCGACGACGCCGGCGCGACTCAGCGTCGAGCGGTTGCGGAAGCCGCGGTCGTCATGGTCCCACCAGGCCGGGTTTCCCTTGTGTCCGAGACGCGCGTCGTCGATCAGCATGGGAACGGAAGCGTCCGACCAGCCCCAGGGCGGCCGTGTCATGAGATCCACCTTGACGAAGACAAGGCTGCCGAGCTGCAGGACCAACTCGACGAAAAGAAGCGAGCCGACGAGAAGGCCCGCGTTTGCGACGAGGCCGAAGACTCTGTTTCGAGCGCTCATCGACGACCCTGTCCGAACCATCCGATCCGCGGCTGGGAAACCATGCTGCGACGGAGCCCCCCTGAACGCGATGGCCGCCGCGAAGCCGATTGGGACCGGCGACCGGCCGGGGCAGTCCTCGCCGAATCCTTGTTAGAAGATCGTGTAGATGAAGGGAGCAACAGCGCTTCCCTGAGTGAGCACCACCAGGCCGCCGAACAGCAGCATCATCGCGAAGATCGGCATCAGCCAGAATTTCTTGCGCACGCGCATGAAGACCCAAAGCTCTTTCAAGAAGTCCATTGCCGCCTCAAAAAACCTTTCATCAATCCTCTGGTCCGGGCCTTCCTGCTCGCACCGCCGGGCAAATGGTCCTAGCTCGCGACCGCGGCCCCGGCCGGACCTCGCCGCGCCGTCGCATGAGTAACGCCATCGGCCACACAGTCAAGACGCCGTGCAAGCTTGCTCGCTCGAGGCTTCCGGTTCCGGGGGCCGAGCGGGCGGCGGGCATATGCCTCGTCCAGGGCGGACGGCCCAACCGGGTCCGGTCAAGGCTCAACGGTTCGTTCACCGCGGAATCTGTAGTACAAACCCAGCAGCGATCGATCCCGGATTCGCCGCCCCCGTCTCCAGTCTGCCATGGTCAGGCATGGGCAACGCCATGAACTTCAGAGAAAATCGTCTGACCCACGCCTTGGCGAACCTGTTTCTCCTCGCCCTGATCGTGCTGGCCGGTGAAGGTCTCCTGCAGATCGCAAGCCGCTGGTCGCCGGCCGTCGACCGGGTGACGCAGCCTCCTTGGCACGAGACGGAGAGAACAGCGCCGCTCACCATCCCGGACGAGCGGCTCGGTCATCGCGGCAATCCGGCCTTTCCGAACCACGACCTTCGGGGCTTCCGCAATCCCTTGGCCCTTGACCAAGCCACGATCGTGGCGCTCGGCGACTCTCAGACCTACGGCGTAGGGGTGGAGCCCTGGGAGTCCTGGCCGAGCCTGCTGTCGAACGAGCTCGATCGCTCGGTCTACAACATGGGCGTGAACGGCTACGGCACACTGCACAATCAGGACAACCTGTCCGCCGCCCTCGATCTGCGGCCGTTTCTGATCATCTTTGGCCTCTATCTCGGTGGCGATTTTTACCACGATTTCGCCTTTGCCAAGGAGAATGCGGCCTTGGCCGAATACACATCGCCCAGCGATCTGAACGAGATAACCGCGCTCGAGCGCCACAGCACGATGGCCGAGGAAGTAAGCGAACTGGTCTACAGCCGCCGCGCGACGGACGCGGCCAGCCAAGCGGAGTCGGCGGAGCAGGCCAACCTCCTGCGGCGCTTCAGGCGCTTGCTTTCAGAGCACAGCAAGATCTACGGGCTCTTGAGAACCCTGAAGAACCAGCTTCTCGCGAGACAGGAGCAGAGGGCGCTCCTGGCCCACGAATTCGACCAAGCCCTGAAAACGCTCCCCGACCGGCAGAGCGAGCTTGCCTGGCCGTTCGACGGCAGCGATTGGAAGACGATCCTCACCCCGCCCTACAGGCTGCGGATGATGGACGACGGCGACCCTCGGATTCGAGCGGGCGTCGAGGCCGCCAAGCAGGCTCTCGGCAACATGTACGACAATGCCGCAAGCGCCGACGCAACCTTGCTCGTGCTTTTGTTGCCGACTAAGGAATCCGTCTTCTGGCCGAAGATCGAGAACGCCGAGAGCCACGCAGAGCTCGGGATGCTGATTCAAGTCGAGCAGCAGCTCAGAGAGGAGCTGCGGCGCCACCTGGAGGGTCTCGGCATCGATGTCATAGACCCCCTGCCCGCCCTTCGCAGCGCCTACCGGCAACCCTATCCCCCGGACAGCGACGGCCATCCCAATGCCGTCGGTCATGGTATAATCGCCCGCGAGATCCTGCGAAATCTTCGGCGCCACCTGGAACCGCGTTGAGCGGTCGCAAGCCGGAAGACGAGCTCCGCATGGGCCGCTCAGGCCGAGAAAAACAGGACTTTGTCATGCTCTGGAACGCCAGCAGCTTGAAGCTCCCAAGACGATCCGCAAGGCGCGCCGGCTTCCTTGTCGCGCTCCTGCTGGTCCTGGCATGGCCCCCCGCACTGGCCGGACCGCTGGACGACATCCAGGCTGGCTTGGAAGCCCAGAAGAGGGGCAATCTGGGCCTCGCGCTGAGGCTTTTCGACAAGGCCATCGCCTCGGGATCGCTGGCGCCGGAGACCATGGGCGTGGCGCACTTTCGCCGCGGCCAGATTTTCCGCCAGCGCGACGACCTGACCCGCGCCTTGCGCGAGCTGACGATGGCCCTCGAATTCCGGCCAGATCTGGCACGGGCCTACTACGAACGCGGCCGCGTCTTGATGTCGTTGGGCCGGATGCAGGACGCCCTGACGAACCTGACCCGGGCGAGCGAGCTGCAACCGGAGGATCCCGATCCCTATGCGGCGCGGGCGGAATACTACCTTCAGGCCGGCGACGGCGCCTCGGCTCGCCAGGAGGCCACCACGGCCATCGAGCGGGACCCCGAGAGCGCCCGGAGCTATTTCCTGAGGGCGACCGCCCTCTACCGGCTGGAGCGCTTCGAGGCCGCCGTAGGCGACTACGACGTGGCGCTACGCCTCAAGCCGGAAGACCCGCTCTTCCATCGCGACCGCGGCCGCGCGGCGGCCAAAGCCGGCGACACGGCGCGGGCGATCGCCGATTTCGACGCCGCGATCCGGTTCCAGCCGGTCAATCCGGTGGCCTACAGGTTGCGCGGCGACAGTTATCGCGAGCTTGGTCAGATCGATCAGGCGCTCAAGGACTACAACCGCGCCATCAATCTGGACCCCAACTACGAGCGGGCCTTCTTCGAGCGGGCGCGAGCCTTCATCGGCGCCGGCAGGGTGGAAGAGGCCGTGAAGGACTTGAATTCGGCCATCGCCGTCAATCCGGACTATGTCGAGGCCTACAACGCCAGAGGCATCATCCGTCTCCAACTCGGCCGCGGCGTCCAGGCCATTCAGGACATGACGCAGGCCATTCGGCTCCTGCCCAAGGAGGCCACGCTGCGTAACAATCGCGGATCGGCACTCTTTCGCCTCGGCCGGTCGGAGGAAGCCATCGCCGACTTCAGCGAGGCGATACGGCTCAAGCCCGACTATGCCCAGGCCTACGTCAACCGCGCGCTGGTCCATGAGTCACTGGGCAACCGTGACCTGGCGATCGCCGACTACCAGGCCGCCCAGCGCTACAGGCCGGACCATCGCTGGCTGCAGAACAAGCTTCGCCGGCTCCAGGAAAGCGGCTGAACGAAGCCCCGCTCGAAGCGGAGAGCGCTCCCCGTCGCTCTGATCGCGCAGCTCGGGTCGCGCGCTTTGGTTAACGACCTATACCCGCGAGATGCTCGTCAATAGGCTGTAAATCTGGTACATTGCCGGTCCATTCGGAGAGGTAATTCCGTTGGAGCATAGCCAGGCATGGCCGATTTCAAACTTCCGCTATTCGCTACCGCTGGCCGAACTCTCGTAGTGCTGAGCTTTGCGGCGACCGTCTCGGTCGGCGCCGAGAGTTCGACGGCTTTGGGAGAAACCGTGGCCGGCTCGATCGCCGAGACGCTGTTCGAGTCAGGCCGGCGTTTGGAGAACGGCGAGGGCGTGGCGCAGGACTACGTGCAGGCGCTCGAGGCCTACTGCAATGCGGCCTACCGGGGGCATGCGGACGCGGCCTACAGCATAGGCTGGATGTATCTGAATGGCCGTGGTCTCGAGCGCAGCGATGACCGGGCCGCCGCGTGGTTTCGGCAGGCCGCCGCGCGGGGACACCGGCACGCCGAGAAGCTGCTCCGCCACCTGCCGAGCGCCGATCTCGGCGCCGCGGCCGAGTGCGGCCACGGCTTTGACCGATCGGCGGCGGCGCCGCAGCTCGTATCCGCTCTCGAGAAGATGCCGGGTTCCAAGCAATTCGGCGAACTCGTCGCGGATCTGGCGCCTCGGTACGGTCTCGAGCCGGAATTCGTGCTCTCGGTCATCGCCGTCGAGTCCGCCTTCGATCATTTGGCGGTCTCGTCGCGCAACGCCCAAGGACTTATGCAACTCATTCCGGCGACCGCCGAACGCTTCGGCGTCAGCGACCCCTTCGATCCTGCGCAGAACCTGAAGGGCGGCATCAAGTATCTGCAATGGTTGCTCGCCTACTTCGAGGGCAATGTTCCCCTGACGCTCGCCGCTTACAATGCCGGCGAAGGTGCCGTCGACCGCTACCGGGGCATTCCACCCTTCCCGGAAACCAAGGCCTATGTGGAGAAGGTGACAAGCCTCTACCCGAGCCTTTGGCACCCCTATAGGAACAGCGTCGCCGAAGCTTCGCCCATCGTTGCCCAGCTCCTGGTGCCCGGCGCCGGTTACCAAGCCTCCGACTGAGCATCGTGCTTGGCCCGACCAGGAGACCATCTTCGACCGGTTTCACTGGCGAAGCACGCTGTTGCCCTGCTAACAACACGTCGCGCTCGTCGGCGACGAGACTTGCCCCCTCCGGCTCTTCCGTTCGACCGGACGTCGCGGCGCGGGCCGAGAAGAGAAAGCGGCAGCGCCCGAAGTCGGCGTCCGGGTGTCCATCACCCAATGCAAAGACGATTGGACCGAAAGCCAAGATGCCATCACTGCTCAAGCGCCGGCTCCAACGACTTCCGAGCTACGTTTCGGCCTTCGGCTGGTATCACGGCGCGCGGCTGATGATCGTCAACGAGCGGAATGCGGACAGACGATCGCAGCCCAAAAGGCGCTATCGCGTGCCGGGCTTCGATTGGCCGATTTGGCTGCGCGATACGGTGAGCGACCGCTCGATCTTTTGGCAGTGCTTCGTCATGCGGCAATATGCGCTCACCGACTTTCGCCAAACCGATCGCCTCCTGCAGCGTTACCGTGAAACGCTGGCGGGCGGCGCGCGTCCGCTGATCATCGACTGCGGTGGCAACGTCGGCTTGTCCGCCATCTGGTTCACCAAGCACTTCCCCGAAGCTGAGATTCGAGTCCTCGAACCGGATCGCGATAACTTCGAAGTTCTGAAGGAAAACACGGCGCCGTACGGCGATCGGATTCACCCGATCCTCGGCGGCATCTGGAACAGCGGTCAGGACCTGGTCGTCGAGAACCCCGATGCGGGTGCGGCCGCGCTACGTTTCGACGAGGCGAGAGGCGCGGGCCAACCGGCGGTCCCCGGATACTCCATGGCGCAGGTGCTCGAGCAGGCCGAGCGGAAGCACTGCCTGATCGTCAAGCTCGACATCGAAGGGGCGCAAAAAGCGCTGTTCGAAAAGAACACGGAGTGGGTCGGAAAGGTCGATCTCATCATCATCGAGCTCGACGACTGGCAGTTCCCTTGGGCAGGTACCTCGCGGCCGTTCTTGCGCTGCGTTTCCCAGTACCCTTTCGACTATCTTCTGAAGGGTGAGAACCTTTTTTGCTTTCGCGATTCCGAGGCATCCGGCGGCGCAGAACTAGCCATCAAGGCATAGACCTAGCAGCCCGGAAGTGAGAAGCGATGGGGCCGAACGCTGTCAGAATGGAACCGAACGGACGCCCAAAGTCCGGATTGAATGGCCCAACCGCAACGGCACGGTCGCCCCGCGTTTACCAAACCGTCACCATTTTACTCGCCCAATCAAGGCGTTGTTCGTGCGCTTGAGCGAGATGGCTGAACTGTTCAATATGGGCGGCGGGTATCGATCGCGTCCGGCCGATTCAGGTTCGTGATCGTGGGCGGGTTAGGACTGATGCAGGTCAGCAGACTGATAGCTGCGGTTGCGCCGCTGGGCGGCGCCTTGCTCGCCTGTGGTCTGGCGACGGCAGCGCCGGTGTTCGAGGACAGTGCCGAGACGATCGCCATCATCGAAGCGACGACCCCCTACCTGGACAGGAGCGCCGCCGATGCGCAAAGGCGTCAAGCCCTGAGCTTTCCCCAACAAGCACCGGCGGAACGGGACTCAACGGGCGGTGCGGCATACACAACCGAAGCCGGGCCGTCTCTAGGCCTTCAGGAGCCGCTGGGTGACCCGGTGATCTCCCCTGTGCGTTCCAGACCCAGCAACGGGCGTCGCGCGCGTTCCAAGTCCGGTCGGGGCGGCGGGACGGCGCCGAATGATTTCGCCTTGGCGCAACCCTTGTGGAGCGCCGGCGCCGCGGAGCTCGGCTGGATCACCAGCGGTCCGGGCTCCGTTCCTGAGCAAAATGCGCTCCTCGCGTTGCTCTTTCCAAATCAAGACCTACCGACCGGCGACGCCATTGGCCCGCTGAGCGAAGCTGACAGAGAAGGCAGTCGGGTCATCGCGTTGATCAACGCCCGCAGGGCAGAGCTCGGCGAGGAGAAGTTCGATGTCGCGGACACCTTCCGGATCGACGAGCTTCTCGGCTTCTCGGGCGAGGACGTCGAGCGCGCTCTGCGCCTTGCTCGCCTCGTTGCGCTCGACAAGCCGCTCGAAACGCTGGCCGCCACGTCGGCCGCACCGGTCTTCGTGTCCTCTCAAATCGTGCGTCCGAGACAAAGCAAGGCGCCGCGCAGTACCGAGCGGAAGGTACGCAAGAACCCGTCACGCTCATCGGGGTCAGAGCCCATGACTCTTCGTCAGTTCCTCAATCAGTTCTTCGGCGACTCTGAGTTTTTCTTCTATCTGGCGCTGTCGATCCTCGCGCTATGGATCGTCCTGCGGGTTACGCTGCGCACGTCAGATTGAATCCTGCGGGCTCGCTTTGACCGGAGGATAGCCGCGGCGCGTGATCAGTCATCACGCAGTGCCGAGAGCAGCGCTTCCGCCTCTGGCTTCGACTTGAAGCTGGCATGGGCGGCCAGCAGGGCCTCGAGGATCTCACGTGCTTCGCCCGCGCGGCCGGAGAGCTGGAGCGCAAGGGCGTAGCGATACTGAATATCCGGATCGTCGGGCAGCGCCCTGACCGCTCTTTCGAGCAGCAAGAGGCCTCGATCAACCCTTTCGTTTTCGATTAGCACCCGGCCGATGGTGTCCATCACGGCGGCCTCATCAGGCACCAGGGTGGCGGCCTTCTCCGCGATCTCCAAGGCGCGTGAGTCACCGATCTCCTGATAGATCCACGCAAGATTGTTGAGACTGATCAGGTCGTTGGGCTGCTCTTCTACCAGGTTTTCATACCGGACGGCGGCGGGCGCCAGCTCACCCCGCTCGAGCAGCGTGCCGGCCAGCAGGCGCTGAACCTTGCGATCCAGCGGATTGGCGGCCAGCCAGGCCCGAAGCGTTTCGAGGGCCTCGTCGTGACGACCGCTCTCGCGCTGAGCCGAGAACAAGGCGATGGCGTGCCCCGGACCCGGCTCGAGCTCCAAGGCCGTTCGATAGGCGGCCTCGGCCTCGGCGCTCCGCCCCTCGGCCATCAGGACATCGCCCGCGAGACGGGCGCTGGTGGCCGTTCCGGGATGCTTCTCGCCCCAAGCCGCCGCGCGCGCCGCCGCGTCGCCCAGCAAGCCTTGGCGCAGATCGAGCGAGAGGAGAAGGCGTTGTGTCGTCGCATAGTCGGGGTCCACGGCAAGAGCCCGATCCAGCGTTTCCCGCGCCTCTACTTCCGCTCCAGCCAGAATCTGAGCCTCCGCCAAGCGAACCAAGGCCGGGGCCGAGCCCTCGCTTTGGGCAACCAACCGTTCGAGTGTCCTCACGGCCAGGCTGAGGTTTCCGTTGGCAAGCTGCGCCCGGCCGGCGGCATCCAAAGCCGCCGGCACGTTCGGAAAGCGGCGCTCGAGATCTCGCGCGAGTATGGCGGCCTTGTATGACTCCTCGGCCGAGATATAGAGATCCGTCAGCGCCAACAGCGGCAAGAGTGAACTGCCGTCGGCCGCCCTCGCCTTCTCGAGCCAGGAGACGGCCTCCGCCCTGTCGCCGCTGCGCATCGCGAGGCTCGACAGAGCCATCATGGCCCCGATGTGATCGGGTGTGGACGCTAGGACCTCCATGTACTGCTTTTGGGCGAGTTCGGTCTCACCCAGGATGAGATGGATGCCGGCCAGGTACATCTTCGCCGAGCTGAAAAAGGGATCGATCTCGAGGGCCTTGGCGAAGCTGCTCCGGGCCTCTTCGAAGTCCTCCATCGCCGCCTGGGCAACGCCCATCAAATTCCAAGGCACCGGGTTATCCGGCTGCTCCGAGGCGAGCTTTCGGGCTACGGCGAGCGCTTCCTGGCTTTCACCCGCGGTGATATGCGTGGTCGCCAGCAGGATCCCGGTCGCGATCGACTCAGATCCGAGATCGAAGGAGGACTGGAGGACAGCGATCGCGCCGTCCCGGTTTCCCTGCGCGAGACGGCCGAGGGCGATCTCGTTAAGGAGCTCCGGGTTCTCCGGCATTACGGTGGCCGCTCGCGAGAAGTAGGACTCCGCTTCGGCGAACTGGCGGGTGTTCATGTGTGCGGTGCCGAGCAGGGCCAGGATCTGCGGGTTCTGCGGCGCCCGCTCCAATCCCAACTTCAGGACCGGAATCGCCCGATTGGCCTCACCCTGCCTGATCAGCGCCGAGGCGTGCATGATCCGAGCCGGAACATGGTCGGGGTTGAGGTCCAGATATCGCGCCAGGTTCTTGCGCGCCTGCTCGAGCTCGTCCTCCACATATTGGATCGCGCCGATCAGAAGGAGCGCCGGCGGATAGCTTTGGACGAACTCGCCCGTGCTCAAGAGCGCGGTTCTCGCCGAACGAAAGTCTTCGCGCTTCGTGAAGACCAACGCGGTCAGGTAGCCGGCCATGGGATGCTGCGGGGCCAGCTCCTTGACCGCCGTCACCGCACCGAGAACCTCCTCGTCTCGACCGAGCACCGCCAAAGCCATACCGCGGCCCAGGACAGCCTGCACGCTCTTGGCATTCTCGGCCAAGGCCTGATCGAAAAGCGCCAAAGCGGCGGCGGCATCGCCACTCAGCAGCCGCAGCTCGGCTTTGATGATCAAGGCTTGGTCGGAACGAGGGTCGAGCTGGAGCGCTTCATCGGCCCGCAGTTCGGCTCGCCCGAGGCGGTCCAAGACCCGCAGAACCCTGGCCTGCCCGATCAAGGGACGCGGATCGTCTGGCCGAAGCGCCTCCGCCTCGACAAAGGCATCGAGGGCCTGATCGACCCGATCGCTCGCCAGGTAGGCGTCGCCTCGGACGAGCAGCACTTCTGACTCGAACGCCGGTCCCTGATCGCCCGACCTGATCTCCGCCAGCACCTTGCCGTATTCGCCTTGGAGCAAGTAGGCCCGCCCGAGCGGCACGAGGTATTGCTCTCTCGCCGCCCCGCGCGACGCTGCGGCTTTGGCTTCCTTTTCAGCGGGCGCCCCGGCGTTCTGGACCAAATAGACCTCCGCCAGGCGCAGCCGTGCATCGGCGCTCTGGGGATTGCGCTGGATTGCGACCTTGAGCTCGGCGACGGCTGCGCCCAGGTCGCCGCTTTCCATATGCTCGCGAGCGTTCTCGCGCGCGGTCAGGTAGCGCTCTTCGTCGCTCCCAGAAGTCAGCAGCTCCAAGGCGATGACGATCACTACCAGGGCGAGAAGAACGCCCGACAACGCCTTGCCGATGAACTTTACCCGCCGCATCCTGAGCTTCACGCGCCGCGCCCCAACGTCCTGGGCGCGGCCACGTCATAGGACAGCGGCAGGCTGTTCCAGTCCGAAGCGCCGGTGCCGGATAGGCCCTTCCTGGCCATATTTCCCCGCGTTCCTTTTGCCTGTGACGTCCGATGCTCGCTTCCGGCCCACAGACCCCTCTCTCGGTTAGGCCCGTTTTAGCGCTACCCGGGCCGGAGTCCAAACGATTAGGTCACAGCAACGC
>JAKSDN010001215.1 GCA_022360075.1 Kiloniellales bacterium
AAGGCGGCGCAGAGCGTGCTCTTTCCGGAGCCGGCGGGCGCCGGCATCACGATGCCGACCCCGTCGCGCTCGACCACGGCGGCATGGAGAATCAGGTAGCGGTAGATGCCGAGCGCAGCGCTCCAGTTCAGGCTCGATTCCATCAGGGGGAAGCCGAGATGGCCTTCGAGCGGCTCGAAAGGCGTTTGGCCGTCGATGTAGATCTGCGCCTGCGGCCGGAACCAGCGGCGCCACAGCGAGGGCGCTGCGATCTTGATCCGGAAGTCGTCGACATCCGGCTCGTCCTCGCGGTAGGGGTGGTGGGCGTACATGAACGCGATCTGCTCGGCCAGGGTCGCGGACTCGGCCCAGATCCGGGTCGCGAAGGCGCCGGTGTGAAGCTGCACGCCTGCGCCGCGCAGGCGGCGGGTCAAGCTATCGCTAGGGATATCCTGGATCAGCATCACGGCCCCGGGTGCACGATGCCCAGGTCGTCGAGGTTATCCAGGGCTCGGTCCACGAGCTCGGCAAGCCGTGCGTCGTTGTCGACCTCGAGAAAGCGCGCCAGCTCGTCCTTCAGGTCGTGAGCGGTCGCCGGTCCCTCGAGGATGCGCGCGAGCACCCGAGCGCCGACGACGTCGAGGCAGTGCGTCTGCCCCGAAAGGGGATTGAAGACGACGAACTCACCATCCCACCGCCGCAGCGACAGCGGGGAGTGCTCAAGTGTCGTCCAGGCCTGCAGATCCGAATTGGAGTCCAGGGGATCGTCCCAGATCGGCGGTCACTCAAAAAGCGACGGGTCGCGTCACCCTAGTCGCCGTCACCATCTCCGTCGCCGTCTCCGTGCCCACCACCGTGGCCACCGGAGCGACAGATGACGGTGGTCTTCGTCTTGTAGTACTTGACCTTTCCGCCAAGCGTCGCACAGACCGACGGGCCGACGCGAACTTTGTTGCTGCCGGCGAAAGCCGTCGAATAGCTCGCCGTCACCACCAGTGGTACCGCCGCGGCGCCGCCCAGCAAAAACCGCCTGCGGGCGGCTAGACGTTTGGCCTCGGCGGCCGCGACTTCATCGACGTTAGCGTCGTCGATCTGCCCTTCTTGGCGTTCCGTCATGACCTAGCCTTCCTTGTACCGAGAGCACCCTTAACAAACCGCTTGGTACCCGGCGAATTATACGCCGACCGTCGTAACGATACAATGAAGCTCTCCTTAAGTTCTTTAACCGCCAAGCCGAATTTAACGGGCAGCGGCGGCCGAAGAGCCTCCAGCATCATCTATTCGATCCCACACGCTGATGTCTGAAGCAAGTTTCAGGCCATTACAAGTTTCTTTGATTTCAACGCATTGGGTTATGGTTACCGACGAAAAAGTGGAAAGCTGTCAAGAAAGCCGACACTTTCGATCGATGGCGCGACCCCGGCGGTCACTTGGGTTTGATCCCAGGGTCAGGCCGCCAGCGTCAGATCGCATGGCGTATCGGCTCCAGTTTGTTGCAGGGCACGAAGGGCTCCGCGGGCTCCGAGAAGAAGGTGTCGAAGTGCTGTTCGGCGACCCGCTCGCCGGCGCTCAGGCCGAGCTGCTTCAGCACTGGGAGACTCTCGATACCGTCCAACGCGATCGCCTCCCAGCCGGCTTCCGGCGTCACCCGAACGACGCGATCTTGGCTGATCAGCAGCCGGGCGTTGACGAGGGCCGAGGTGCTCTGGGCGTTCATCAGCAGGTCGGCCAAACGGAAGCTGGCCTCGTAGGCGCCGACGTGGCGCCGGCCACTCACGTCGTAGGGCAGGGGCTCGGGCGGGAAACCGAGGCTGAGCACGGAGATCTCCTCGCGCGGCCAGCCGAGCAGACCGACAGCCTCGATCACGGCGAGCAGCGTTGGGTTGTGGGCCCAGAGGCTGCCG
Organism: Kiloniellales bacterium; assembly: GCA_022360075.1. The sequence goes on from JAKSDN010001215.1 coordinate 1,884, forward strand.
TCGATCATGGCCGCGCCATCGTGGGTTCGATGGATCGGGAAGTAGCTCGGCGCCGACACGGCAGCCAGGCAGACCTCGATGGCCGAGACGTGTATATCCTTGAAAAGACTGGGATGGTGAGAGGTCTTGAAGACGTGGACGTGATTGCGCGTGACGTCCATGGTGGGCACCAGAAGGCGGCAGCGGCTCTCGCCCAAGAGGCGTTCGCCGAAGTGGGCGGCCAGCTCCTCCTGTAGCGGCTTGACGCTATATTTCGAGGTGATGACATGGCGCAGATGGCCGATCACGCCCGACTTGCGAAAGATCCGCGGCGCGGCCTCGGCATACTTCTCCATCGCTCGGGCGGCGCTGTAGCCGAGGCCGAGCGATAGCGTGATCAGCCCGCCGGTCGAGGTGCCGGCGATCAAGTCGAAGTAATCGATCAGCGGCCGGTCGAGGTGCGCTTCAAGGCGCGCCAGGCAGGCGGCCGAGAAGGTTCCTTTGACGCCGCCGCCGTCGATCGTGAGAATCCGGCGCATCGCCGATACCGTCCCTCGGCGTCATGAGATTTCGATCCCAG
>JAKSDN010001373.1 GCA_022360075.1 Kiloniellales bacterium
CAAATCCTGCCCCCTGTACCCTTTTCGAGTCGGTGAGCTGGTCTTGAGTTTAGGCTAGTTGGACCGGGCCGGCCTGCCGGGAGCCACCCACGGCCCCCCGTGCTGCGAGCACCTGTTGCGGACTGGTGCCCCGGTGGGACGGCCGCGACGGATGTCCGGTGGGAGGTTGCGCCTTGGAGCGCCAGTACAGGGATTGATCGGCGTCGCGGTGGTCCGGACGACAAGGGAGGTCTCGACCATGGCAGATGATGAGATTGGGTGGTTTGTCGGCATCGACTGGGCGTCGGAGAGCCATCAGGTTTGTCTTCTTGATGGGAGTGGAGAGGCGGTGGGTGAGCGTTCGGTGCGGCACGGTGGCGCCGGACTTGCCGCGGCCTGCGATTGGCTTGCGGCCGAGACCGCTGCCGCGCCGTCCTCGATTGCGGTCGCCATCGAGGTGCCGCATGGACCGGTGGTGGAAGCGCTCTTGGAGCGCGGGCTTCAGGTTTACGCGATCAATCCCAAGCAGCTCGATCGTTTTCGCGACCGCTTCAGTGTTGCCGGCGCCAAGGACGACCGCCGGGATGCGCTTGTCCTGGCCGATGCATTGCGCAGCGACCGGCAGGCCTTGCGGCACCTGTCGATTGACGATCCACTGGTGATCGAGCTGCGGGAATGGTCGCGCATGACCGAGGATCTCCAGCAGGAGCGTAATCGGCTCACCAACCGCCTGCGCGAGCAGCTCTGGCGTTATTACCCTCAGATGCTCGAGCTCGGCGGCGATCTTGCCGCCGAGTGGATCCTCGAGCTGTGGCACCAGGCGCCGACGCCGGCCAAGGCCGCCCGGCTGCAAAGGAGAACCGTCGAGCGTTTGCTGAGAGCACACCGGGTCCGCCGGCTGGATGCTGCCGCGGTCCTGCGCATGCTGCGGCAGAAACCACTTACCGTGGCGCCCGGCACGCTCGCCGCGGCGACGGCTCACATCCGGCTCGTGGCCGATCGCCTCAAACTGGTCAAGCGGCAGATCAAGGCGGCCCATCGTCACCTGGAGACGCTGTGCGATAGGCTGGCAGCTTGCGAGGAGAGCGAGCCGGGGCAGGCTGCCGAGCAGCGCGACGTGACCATCCTGCGCTCCATGCCGGGAACCGGAAGGATCGTCATCGCCACGCTGCTCGCCGAGGCTTGGCAGCCCCTAGGCCGACGAGACTATCACGCCTTGCGAACCTTGGCAGGTGTCGCGCCGGTGACCCTGCGCAGTGGCAAGCGCTGCCTTGTGGTCCGGCGCTACGCTTGCAACCGGCGCCTGGCCAACGCCCTCTATCACTGGGCACGCGTCGCCAGCCAGCGCGATGCGGTCAGCCGCCGTCGCTATGCTGAGCTGCGTCGCCGTGGCCATAGCCACGGCCGGGCCCTGCGCACCGTGGCCGACCGACTGCTCGCCGTCGCCTGCACGCTGCTTAGGCGCCAGACACTCTTCGATCCAAACTACACCGCTACCGCCGCCGCGGCCGCCTGAACAGCGGGGTCACCGACCCGCTTGCTATCTTGATTAATGGTGGGAGGTCCGCAACCAATTTGCGCCAAAGTAATCCAGCTGAATCAAGGACCGACCAAGCGGGCCAAGAGCCCGCCCTTTTCGTTCGATCAGAACTCAATAGCTTAGTTTGCAGGTTTAAATTGTCCCGATACCAACCTACCGCTGTTGCGTTTGATCTGTCCTTCCGGCGTCGAACGCTGGCGGGCCGCTTTCCATCTATGCGTTTGGACATGGCCAAGCGATGCGTTCTCGCTAAATCCGGCATGAACACAGCGCAGCGTAGCCGCAACCAAAGCTTCGCTGTTGTGCGAGCGAGCGGTGGCGCCGCAGGCTTGGACGTGTGGATCGAGGATCGGCGCTTGACCTTTGGTTTCCCGCGCATGCTCCCCTCATGCTGAGCTTGTCGAAGCGTGAGGATGGCTCGGTGCAAGGGCCTGGGCCGGAGCGATCCAGAGCGGCGCTCGGTTCGTATCCGAACCCTTCGACAGGCTCAGGATGAGGAGGTTGGGGGCGGCGCCGAAGGGCGGTCGGGGGCGCTTGAAGGCTGCGCGAGCGTCAAGATTCTCGTTGTGAATTGTCGAAACAGTCGAGCCGGTTACAGAAAATTCCTCGCGAGCTGCGAGGAATCTCAAAGTTAGTGCTACAGAATCGGCTTGGCCCGTCGGCTCATGTGCGAATGCATAAAATTCCACCCCCGGCCTTATCGCCGTTCCACATCGACTCCGATCCGGGGCTCGATCGGCAATGCTGCATTTGCGGCGGACTTCTCCGACGCCGATCTTGTTCCGCTCGGCATGAACTCGGATCTTCGGCGTCCAACGCCTCGGCAGTTGTCATGTCGTACTTCTCCAGTTCACGTCGGCCAAGCCAGCTCAGGTTCGTGCCCTGCAGGATGAGAGTCTTGGTCACGATTGACGAAGCATCCTTATGGTGCCGAGAAGACAGGCGATTTACGCTCTGTGTTTGCATCACCGTTGCGAAGGCTCGGCGTTTCGATCTGGACCGTAGGCCGCCGTGACAGTC
>JAKSDN010000697.1 GCA_022360075.1 Kiloniellales bacterium
CTGGTGGCCAGCGCCGCCGCGCTGTTCGACGTCGTCGGCAAGGGGATCGTCAAGATCGAGGTCAACCAGACCTATCCGCTGGCGGAGACGGCCCAGGCCCACCGCGACCTGGAGGGCCGCAAGACGACGGGCAGCACGGTCTTGTTGCCTTAGAGGGGTACGGCGCCCTCCCCTAAAACTGTCATCCTCGGGCACAGCGCAGCGAAGACCCGAGGATCCATGGAACGACCGGGTTCGGTCGCTGCCGGGCGTCCACGAATGGCGGATGCCGAATCATACCAGCGAGTGAATGATCTGACTCGTTTCCTTCCGTCGAACGCCCTCGCCGCCGGATCCGGCCGGCTACGATCACTTTGCGCCTGCCCCTGTATCACGAAGGTCAGTTCGTAGACTCGCTGGTATCAGACCCAGCCCACACGCACGCAGTCGTTCCTCCGTCATTGCGAGCCGGCAAGAGCCGGCGCGGCAATCCAGAGCCACCGCATCGGCCGCGGCATCTGGACTGCGTCGCTCCGCTCGCAACAACAATCCAGTTGTGATCGATCTCGTTGATCAGGATTTCGACCTACGGCCCCTCGACCAGATCCACCGCCGCGTGCGCCCAACTGTGCAGCCACAGCAAGATGCCCTGCGACTGGGTCTCGAGGATCCAGTTCACGAGATCCACCAGCATAGCCAAGACCAGGACCGCCAGCACGAAACCGACAATCCAACGTCCGGCGAGATAGCCAGCCAGGTAGGTCTTGTCGTTCAGGGTCAGGCCACCCGCGCCGTCGCACCCCCGCTCGAGCCCTGCCAGGGCCCAGCGCCGCAGCCCCGGTGCCCACTCGACGAAACAGAGCCCACCGATGGCCATGCCCAGGTGGATGGCGGTGGGCCAGAGCGTGCTCAACAGCATCATCGAAACCCACAGCCACCCGGATCCGTCGCGGCCCGGTCGATCAACGCCCGCAAGTCCACGATCCCCCCATCGGCGAGCAATCCCCAAGCCATATTCGCGAGTGCGATGACCAAGGGAATTGTCATTGTCAGAACGCTCAAGAACAAGGCGGCGGCGAACAAGTCCGCGAGCACGTGCCAGCCGAGCACCCAAAGGCGCAGCCGTTCGCTGGCTTGTAGCCGTTGCAGATGCCGGCCCAATGCGCGGCTCACCAGCAGTGACAACCAATCGAGCAGCGCGTTCGCGAAGGGAAGAGCGATGAAAAAGAGCACGAGCGTTGCTAGGATGATTGGGTCCTCCAAGCCCAAGGCTCCGGCTCCGGCTCCGGCTCCGGCTCCGGCTCCGGCTCCGACTACGGCTACGGCGAAGGCTACGGCGAGACTTCGACCCAAAAACCCGAAAACACCGAAAACCGAGACCAAGATGGCAGCGGGGACGAAGGCTCCAGCGAAAAACGACACTCCGACAACGCCAGCGGCCAATCCGCCGCAAGCCAGTCGATAGACCAATGGCCCAAACGCCCGCCAACCGCCGCACTCAAGCGTGCTTCGCCCCAAAGATCGATGCGCTCATGCCGTTGACTCGTAAGGACGAGAAGGGCCACGAGCGCCGCAAAAGCGACGGCAAGGCCCCAGCGTTCCGGAAACACACGCCATTCATTGGGCAGCGCCGCGTGCTCGCCGAGCAGGCCCGATCCTCCCAAAGTCCAGCTTCCTAGGAAGAAGATGACCCCGTAGGCGATCGCGATCGCCACGCAAGCAAGAATCCCGACCCCGGCTCGGCGGGGCCGGCCGAAAACCACATCGGCCCTGTCCAACAGCCATGCCAGGCCGCGGCCGTACCACGCCGCGCCTCGGCTTTCGCTCAAACCCGCGCGCAACTGCTGGCAAGATGCCGGCTCGTCCAAGGAACGGACGCGAAAGCCCGTCCACGCGCCCTAAAAGGCCAGAAGCAGCCCTGAAATTCCGATCCAGTTCTCCGCGAGAAATGCAAGCAAAGCGGGCACCCCTCGGCGACGCTATCACGGCCTCGGGGGTGGTCGAAGGGTTAATGCCAGTCCGTGTTCAATGCGACTTGCGACGATGAGCTTCGTCATTGCGCGCGGAGCGAAGCAATCTCGCTGGCCCGAGACCTGCGCGGTGGCTCTGGATTGCCAGTGGCACCGGGGGGGCCGGCTGAAGCCGGCTCGCAATGACGATTGAGGAATGAGGTCGACTCACCGCAGCTCGGTATGAGTTATCACGGGCAGTGAGCGGCCGATTGCCGCCCGGAGGTTCGGCTGCAAGAGGTCTGAGTCACGTTCGGCTATATCGGACCCGAGCGAAGCATGGATCCTCGGGTCTCCGCTGCGCTGCGCCCGAGGATGACAAAAAAGTGGAGCGGACCACGAGGAGCGCCGTCCGCCGGGACCGCATTAGATTTATCGCGCCGCCAGCTCAACGCAGGTCTCGAAAGCACTTAGATCCGAATAGCGCGCCTCTTCCGGCACCGTGCGTGTGATCACCGCGACGCCCGCATCATCGACGGCGCCGTCCAGCATCAGGTTGTCGACCAGGCCGAACTGCTCGACCTGATGGCCGAGCGGATCGCTCGGTGAACCGTCGCCTTCGCGCGGCTCCAGGCGACCGCCGTAGAAGGCGGCTGTGCGCTCGAAGAAGCGGGTCTCGACGTTGCTGTAGCC
>JAKSDN010000514.1 GCA_022360075.1 Kiloniellales bacterium
CCTCCGGGCCACCAAGGCGCCGCGCTCGGTGGATCAGGTCGCCGCGGAGTGACGGCGATCCTCACCCTGGCGGCCGTCGCCGCGACGCTTCTGGGGCTCGCCTATCTCACGGCCAGCAACCCGAAGCGCCGGCGGGCCTTCAAGCTGCCACCGCACGGCCGGTCTCTCATCCTGCCAGCTTGTGTACTCGTCTTCGCGCCAGGCGTAGCGCTTCTTGCCTTCGGTCAGGGCGCCGCTTTCGTTATGTGGCTGGGCGCCACCAGCGTTGTGGGATGGCTCATTGCGGCAAGGGCGCCGGCATCCCATACTCTGTCCAGATCGGACTGAGAAGACGGAGCTGGAAAACAAGCGGCCAGTTAAGCAGTCGCCCCGAACGCCCTTAACTTGCCGGCAGCGTCCGTAAGAATAAGAATTCTCACCCCGGAACGGGCAAGTAAGGCCGTTCGAAGCCAACCCCCCTCATATCTTTCCCCCTCATATCTTTCGTTGAGGGAACTGGCGGATCCATTGGCTCGCCGATCAAGCGGCGTTGTGTTGTCCTGCTATCACGGCCAGCAGGCGGTCGACGTCATCGGCTTCGGTATTCCATGCGGTGACAAATCGCGCCGCCGTGCCATCGAGTTCGCCCTCGTTTACGACAAAGCCCGCGTTCTTAAGGCTTTCAACGGTCAGTTTCGGGAGACGCACAAAAACTTCATTCGCCTGCGTCGGATACGCCAGGCCGACGCCTGGTAGGGCAGATAGTCCCGCGCTCAGCTGAGCCGCCATGGCATTGGCCTGCCGAGCATTACGCAGCCATACCTCGTTCGACAGGTAGGCCTCTAGCTGTGCCGAAACAAACCGCATCTTGGAGAGCAATTGGCCGGCCCGCTTGTGAAGGTATGGAAAGGCTTCGGCCATACCGGCGTCGAAGAAAACGATCGCTTCTGCAGCAAGGCAACCGTTCTTTGTTCCGCCGAGTGACAGGACATCGACACCCGACCGCCACGTCATTTCGGCCGGGCTTACCTCGAGGCGAACAAGCGCATTGGCAAAGCGTGCCCCATCCATATGGACCTTCAGCCCGTGTGCGTGCCCCACGTCGGCAATCGCCGAAATCTCATCCAGTTGATAAACCGTTCCCGCCTCGCTCGCTTGTGTGATGCTGACGGTCGAGGGCTGCGCATGATGCACATTGCCGCGCCCGCGGACAACCGAGGCCAGGTCCGCGGCGCTGATCTTGGCATCATCGCCAGCCATCGGGATCAGCTTGGCTCCGCCCGTGAACAGTTCCGGGGCGCCGCATTCGTCCGTGTGGATATGGGCGAGTTCATGGCAGTAGATTGCACCAAAGGGCGGCGTCAGCGCAGATAGAGCCAAGGCATTCGATGCCGTGCCTGTCACAACGGGAAACACAGCCACAGAACATTCGAAAATCTCAGAGACCTGCCTTCCTAAACGTGTGGACCAGGAATCGGCCCCATAGGAAGCGGCGCTCCCGGAATTGGCTGCAACAAGGGCGTCCATCACCTCCGGACAGGCGCACGTGATGTTGTCAGACCCGAATGAAATCTCTGTTGGGTTCGGTCGTTGCATGTACAGCTCTGGTCCGGTCGATGCCGGGCCTCGAATAGTCGCTCACGCGCGATCCTCGCCAGACATCGCAAGGCGGAGATCGTTCACTCTGTTGCCGCGCCTTGCGAAGTGATGGGCAGCGTTCGCCCCGGCCTTGCCATTCCCGGCAATAGGCACCTCATGAGACCGGGGCGGGGGCTAGATGCTCATGACGCTCTCCCTCGGAGATGAGGTCGTGCAGACGGAACAGGCCTTCGGAGATCAGGTTTCGTGTAATGAATCCTATTGCCTTGACATCGCCACGCGATAGCGCGGCGCTGGTCAGGCGTAGGTCTTCGAACAGCGCGGCGGCCTCGGTCGGCCAATCCATGCGCGGCAGAAAGTGGAACCACGTCCGTACGGTGCGGTAGTAGAGCTCGTCATATGTGCGCTTAAGCGGTTCGTTGCCAATTAGGCTGCATTTGCAGTCATGCAACCTCATGTCGATTCGGGCGAACTCCTGCAGTGCCGGATGGTTCCGGATGTCCGCGCATTCACGTTGCAAGCCCTCCAGCGAGAGCAGCAGTTCCTTGTCGGGCTGTTTCGGATCCAGCACGCCTATGAGCTCGGCCAAATGCATGCGAAACAGCATCGCTTCACGCACATGTTCGAAGTCGGCCTCGGTAACTGCGGTCCCGACCCCGTGGCGCGTGATCGCGAGTCCTTCGCGCTCAAGGCGCAGCAATACGGTTCTGATTGGCGTTCGGCTGACGTTGAACTCATCGGTAAGCTTGTCGACGTTCAGACGCATCCCGGGCGGATAGTGCAGCAGGGTGATCCGCTCGCGCAGTCGCCGGTAGATCGCTTCGGACCGGACTCGCCA